>NZ_JBEZYD010000018.1:107068-231511 GCF_040638335.1 Nonomuraea sp. NPDC026600 | reverse complement strand
ATTTGGGTCAGCCATGGCGCGGGACGCTAGCAGAGATCAGAGAAATGTGCCTCTGAACTGGGATAACTCTCCTACTAGTTCAGTTAACGTGCCGCGTGAACGCTCACGTCAGCAGCCGTCCCACCCACCTTCCAGGCCTCGGCCAACATCACCACCGGTTCCGGGCCCTCGTAGGACTGGTTGGGTGTCTGCGCCAGGCGTCTGTCCAGATCCAGCAGGCTCATCCCGCGCGCTGCCGCCTGCTGCTTGCGCGCCTCATCCCGCCTGGCCCGCTCTCGGCCGCTGGCCGCCTTGGCTCGTGCCTCCTCCCTACGCGCAGCCACCTGCTCGTCGTGGCGAGCTCCCAGGTCCTCCATCAACGAAGCCAGGTCGGGGAAGGCCTTGGCCCAGGCGCGAACCTCCTCCAGCGAGACCCCATTGTTGCGGCTCACCCACTCCAGCTTGTCCGGCATTCTGGCACCGGTACAAATCACGCCCTCGACTATCGGGCGGCGATACTCGGCTACGGCCTCATGGATCTCCTGCCGCAGGTCCGACCGATCACGTAAGAGGTCGCGGATCTCGGCCGCTGACCGCCACATGATCCTCATCGCTTTGTCCGGGCTGCCCGTCTTGCGCACGTGCTGCAGAAACCTGACGTACAGGTCGGCCATCTTCTGGCCTCCTCCGTGTGAGTCCTGGTCGCGGCGGCTCACGCCTCCCGGATCACCGTTTGAGGCGACGATACCGGCGCATCCCGAGCAGCTACCAGACCTACTTCTGAAGACATCCCAAAGCCGAACCAGCCGCACCTGCCGCTGGCGTCGACGGCGCGGTGGCCCGCATCCGCGACGCCGAGCAGGCCGCCCAGGCCGAAGCCGAACGCGAGCGGGCCGTGCGCCAAGCCGCCGCCGCGGTCCGGGAGGGTGAGCAGACCGTGGAAGCCAAGCGCGTCGCCGAGCCGATGGGGCACGACGCCGACAGCGAGCGCGAGCGGTAGGTCACCGCCGCCTGGACCCGGGTCGTCGGACATGAAGCTGCCCGCACCGCCGCGAGGAATCCTCCGCGTAATGGCAGGCCATAGCCGAGACGATCTTGCCTGCCTGCCTGCCTGCCTGCCTGGCCGAGGAACGTCACTGCTCATCGCCGGCGGTTCATTCGGCTGGTGCGTGAGCAATCGCCCACGCTGGGCACGTCGAGCCCACTTCAGGCGCGTCCCCTCCCCCGCAGCAGCCCCCCGCTCAGAGCCTGATGCGGTCCTACAGCCGCACCATCCATCTCCCGGGCCGCCGGCATGGACCGAGTCCATCTCACGACGACCGTGGATCTGGATGGACACCTCATACCGGAAGCATGTCAGTGTGCGCGCAAGGCAACCGGCATATCCCGGACCGCTCGGCATAAAGCGTTTACGGGCAGTCCGCCTCACTGCAAAGCGTTACCAGCAAGATACGTTACGTCATAGGTGGAGGTGGGGATCACAGCGAGGCAGAGATCATTTACGAGAAAGGTCATCGCCTCGATGCACACGCGTATCCGCCTGGCAGCACTGGCGGCCGGCGCCGCCGTCCTAGCCGCCGGCGGCACGATGCCGACCCCGGCGTCAGCCACGACCCCGCTCCCGGCCTCCAGCACCCGCAACCACGCGCTCGCGCCTTCCGGCATCGCCTATCTACCGGCGAACGTCGACCTGCAGCCCACCGCGTCCGGCACCTGGGTCAACACCGGATTGCAGGTCACCCTGCCCGGAGCCGGCACCTACGCGCTCGACCTGGACGTCCGGGCACGCCTGCAGGGGGTTCCCCCGGTCAACACGTACATGGTCGCCCGTCTGTGGAACGTCGCATCAGGCACCCCTCTACCCAACAGCGAGCGGATCCTCAGCCAGCTCATCGACACCACCGCAACCGGCGCCGGGATCATCGCCAAGAACACGACCTCCCCGATCAGCGAGCGCATCACCGTGACCGGGCCGACCACGATCCGGCTGCAGGCCCAGCGGACCAATGCCAGCGGCGCTTCGACCATCGCTGCCATCTGGAGCGACAGCGCCGGACGCACGTCCTTCCGCTTCAACAGGATCTTCTGATCAGATCGCCTGGTCCGGCGGGCCCGAACCCTGAAATCCACCCGATTCTCCAGCGTGCGCCGGGATGGTCAACGGCCGCGCGCAGATCGGGCAGGTCAGGCCGGGCGTATGGACGATCGCCACGGCCGCGGCGGGGGCGCCTTCTGCGCGGCACCCGCCGCGACCGTTTCGCGTCGGCAGCGTGCCCGGACGCGCCGAGCGTGGGCATCCCGGCCCAGGACTACAGCGAGGCCTCCACACGCCAATGGCCCGCAGCAGGCTGGACGCTGCGGGCCATTGAGGGTGTTCAGGACGAGGCGGATTTCCACTCGGGGGCCAGGACGGAGTGGACGATCGAGTCGCGCCACCCGTCCGCCAGATTGAGGTGCCCGCGGATGACGCCCTCCTCGACCATGCCCAGCTTGGTCATGACCCGGGCGGATACCTCGTTGAGACGGCTCCGCGCACCCCAGATTCGGTGGACGCCCAGTTCATCGAACCCCAACCGCAGAAGGAGCTGCACTACTTCGGCGCCGAGGCCCTCCCCCCACCGGTCGGCGCGCAGCGCGAACCCGATCTGCGCGCTGCTCTGCAGGGGGTGACCAACGTCGATCGCGATCCTGGCGAACGCCACCAGATCGTCGCTCGGCAGCACCGCGGCGAGCGAGTAATCCATCCGTGGCTCTGCGCGGGCCGCTGCCATCACGCCGGCGATGGAGTTCTCCACCTGGTCACGGGTCCGAGGGTCGAAACTCATGTGCTCGGCCACCTGCGGGTCGCCGTAGATGGCCAAAAGCGCGTCGACGTCGGCCGGGGTAAACTCCCGGATGCTGAGTCGTGAGGTGGCGAGCGTTACCGGGTACATGGACGCCGACACTACTGGCCCCGCGGCAACACGCTCTGCACGGGCACTCCCGCGAACGCCTCGATCTCCAGCTAAAGACCGGTGGCGACATCAGCCCCTCGGAATCCGGGAGACATCAAGGCGGCGTGGATGCGCCGAGCGCTGGCCACGACTCCGCCGATCCGTTGCTTGGTGTTGGCCAGGGCGGCGGCCATGACGCCGCGGCCGAGGAACGCGCGGTTCTCGCTCATGGCCACCGGCAGCAGCGGCGCGATCTTGAGCAGCTCATCGAACGCGGTCTTGTCAGCGCCGGCGCACGAGCGGACCTAGCGCTGGCCCGCGTCCACCTCCGCGATCTGGACGGCGCGGCCGAGGCTCTGGCGGACGTCCTCGACCTCCCGGTTGAGACGTGGCGCGCCGCTACCACCCGGACGCCCGCGTTGTCCACGTGGACGTGGCCAAACTCGTCGCCGTACACGGTCGCGCCCTGCTCGCCCGCGACCCGGACGTGCTCATGGTGCACCAGGACGCCCGCGACCCGGAGCGGGTTCTCAAGGAGGCGTTCGAGCTGCTCGACCCGGATAAGCCGGTCGGTCTCATCGCCACGGCCGTGGTCCACTTCTGGCAGGACTCCGACGACCCCGCCGGCATCCTGCGCTACTACATGCAGGAGTTCCCCGCCGGGTACCTCCTCCTTTCGCACGCCTGCGGCGAGAAGATGCCGTCGAAGGACTTCGCCAAGCTCAGGGCGGCGTACGAGGAGGCGTTCGCGCCCATCTACCCGCGCGACCACGCCGGGGTTGCCACGTTCCTGGAAGGGGTGGACACGCTGGAGCCGGGCCTGGTCGAGGCGTCCCGGTGGCGTGACGACCGGAAGGTCGACGTCGGTGACGCGCACTTCCTCGTAGCCGTCGCCGCGTTCGGCCAGTACGCGACGACCGCCAGGAGCACGTCATGACCGTCGATAGCACCACTGAGGTACTGAGCGACGAGAAAGCCCAGGTCTTGGCCGCGCAGTTGCAGGAGTCGTGGGGCGGACGCTGGCAGGTGATGTGGGAGCCCTGGGGCCGCCGGTTCTGCACGTTCCCGGCGTACGACATGGCCGTCAACACCCCGGTACACGGCAAGAGCCTCCGTGAGCTGTGGCGCAACGTCCTCAACGTCGATCAGGAGCTGCTGCAGGCGGTGGCCGAGGCCATCCCGGCGCACCCGCCCATGGTCGTCCACATTCCCCCCGGCTTCTTTCAGGAGATGGCCGGGTGAACAAGCGAGACGCGGTCAGGCAGGCGGCCCCGCGCGCAGACGGGGGCGCTGCTCCGCGTCTTGGCGCGGGCCTGCGCCCGACACCCACCACTGTCACGCCGGCCCGCGCCCTGTGAACCACTCCCAGCCGCCCTCTTCCCCGCTGCGCGAGCCGACCCGGCTCGCCGTGGATGGGTCGCTGGGCCGAGGAAGGCGGACATGGATGTCCGCTGGTCCGCCTTCCTCGGGTCAATGCCGGGCGTACAACGCCCCGACCCCGAACGCAAAGGTCACGTCATGCACGCCGGTGTCGCACTCGCCATCATCAATCTCAACCTTCACCGCGAGGACCAGCGAAAGCCGCCCGCCAGCGGCGACGCCGATCACCCTGCGATTACTGCTCACCCCACGGCAGCAGACAGTCAGACCCGCGTGGAGAGAGCAAGAGCAGACGATGGAAGCCAAACCCCGCCAACCGCAGACGGTTGAGCCAGAACAGGACGAGCCCGCGATCGAGATCGAGTGGAAGCCGTACACGCCGTCCGGCTGCGTGCAGCGGGTCACACACACCTCGTGCTGCGGGCTTTACGAGTGGAGCGCCGAGGGCGGCCACTTCCTCGTGCTGCGCCCCACCAGCGATGGCGGCTACGAGGAGAGCGGCCGCGGCCTCTACCGCCAGGCCCTCGATGTCTACATCGCCCTCGCCGAAGCACACCGCGCCGAACATCTGCGCCGCAGGGAGAGGCCGGAGCCCGACGACTTCCTCCCGAGAAGGGGACGGCGAGGCTAACCCCGGCGCGGCCGACCAACGGCCACCATCGACCAGTTGCCCATCACGACCAAGAAGAAGGTACATACCCGTGACCACCGACAACGACGTCCAGGACGCCGCCGCATTGCGTGAGGCCATGGCCACCGCCGTGGCGGCCGAATGCGCGCAGTGGGGCACCATCTGATGCTCTACCGGGCCAGCAGGTCAGTCCGGGTCGGCGCGGTAGCGGTAGCGCAGCTTCCACTGGTAGGTCGGCAGAACGTAGAGGTTGACCTTCACCGGCTGGTCGTCACGAGTCAGTCCCATGTGGAAGATCTCGTAGACCCGCTGGTCGGGCGTCATGCGCAGGAAGCGTGCTTCTTCATCCGTGGGCGGCCGGACATCGACGTCTTCCTGGATATCGACCTGGGCATGGCCGAGTTCGGCCAAGCGGCTGCTGATCCCGCCCACGCCCGAGTCGCGTTCGGCCATCGGAGTGCCCTCCGCGATCGAACGGGGGATGTAGGTGGTGACGATCTGGATGGGCACGCCCTCGGCGTACATGCGCCGGGCGCGGATGATGACGCTGTCGCTGTCGGGGTCGACGCCCAGGACCTCGGCGACTTCGGTGGGTGGCCGGCCGGGGCCGATGGTGGTCTGGTTGTCCAGGGTGTAGCCGAGCTGTTCGAGTTCGCTGGCCAGCGATCCGCGGGCTCCGCCGCGTTCTCGGTGGGCGCGGCTGTGCCGTACGGCTGCATTGCGCAAGATGGGCGGCAGCTTGTGGACGTAGGTGCCGACGCCCATGTGCACGTAGACGAGCCCCTCGGCCTTGAGGATCTTCAATGCCTTGTTGACCGTGGCCCGGTGGACGTCGAGTTGGCCGGCCAGGGTGTCTTCGTTGGGCAGCAGCGAGCCGCGCGGGTAGGTGCCGTCGTGGATGGATCGGCGGATGGTGTCGGCCACCTGGCGGTAGCTTGCCGTGCTCGTCACGCACTCACCCTACCGATAGTACGTACTACTTACTCGTTGACCCCTCCGGCTGAGAGGACTATGAAGTATGTGGTACATACCTCACGGCGGTGGCCCTTCCGCCCTCAGTCCGTTGCTCGCATGGCCAGGGCCGCTGGTGTGAAACCCCACGTCAGAAACCCAACACAGGAGAAGGAGTAGGGACATGAGCACTCCGACCATCGAGCAGACCGTCACGGCCGACGTGGGAGCGACGTTCGACCCGTTCGGCCTCGACATCACCTTCATCGAGAACACCCCGGCGGCCGAGACGGTGCTGTTGTGCAGCACCGGCGACACCTGCGGGAGCTCCTGCCCGAGCGCCTGCACGACTTCCTAGTCCGCGCGGCGCGGGCTCACCCGGGCCCGCGCCCTCCTCATCTCCCAGGAACGGAGCGTGCGTGATGACGCGGTCACGGCGGACCCTGTACCGGTGCACCGGCGCTGGGATGCTCCGTGCGGCGGTGAACCTTTCCGCCCCCGCCCTCCCGCAATGGCCAGGGCCCGACGCACCCACCGAGCAGTGGCGTTCCTGGCTCGGCTCGATCTGGGCCGATGACTCCTTCCGCCGCACGGTCTCCAATGCCAGCTCGGACCTGGCCCGCCAGGTGGAGGCAGTCCTGGACGGGCGATCGACGAACGCCCGCCGGGTGCGTCGCGCCGCGCTCGCACTCGCCCGGTACGCCATCAGGTATGAGCACCGGTCCACGCCGTTCGGCCTGTTCGCGGGCGTCTGCCTGATCGACTTCGGCGAGACGTCCGCCGTGCTCATCGGGGAGGAGCACGAGATCGTCGGCCGAGCCGACCCCCGGGCGCTGGACGAGGTGATCAGCGCCCGGGAGGCGCACGCCGCGTTGATGGCGGATGTCGAGGTGTGCGTCAACAACCTGGCGTACGTGCGCGTCGGCCGCGTCTTCGTGCCGTCCGAGGGCGCGTCCGAGTACTCCCTCGCGCTAACTCCCCCGCTGGCGCTCGTGCTCCAGGCGGCCAAGTCACCGATCCGGCATGCGGCGCTCGCGGGCAAACTCGCCGCAGAGTTCCCGCAGGCGGAGCAGCGCCAGGCGGCGTTCCTCGCGGAGCTGCTGCGCCTTCGCCTGCTGCGGTCGGCGCTGCGTGCCCCCGCCACGGTCGTCGACCCGGCAGCCGCCCTGCCCACCGGCGCGTTGGATGGCCGCATGAGGGAGGCGGCCGTGGACGTACGGCTGGACGCCGAGGTGCGGCTGCCCGAGACGGTCGCAATCGAGATGGAGACCGCGGCGACCGCCCTGGCCAGGCTCGCGACCTATCCGGCCGGAACCGGGGCATGGCGGCGCTACATCGAGCAGTTCGCCGCCCGGTGGGGCGAGGGCGCGGAGGTCGGCTTGGAGCAGCTCGTCGACCCTGACAACGGGTTGGGCCTGCCTGACGGGTTTGACTCGGTGTCCGAGCCGCCCCGGCCGATGTCGCGGCGCGACCGGTTGCTGTTGGAGCTCGCCGGGACCGCCGCCGTCGAAGGCCGCCGGACGGTGATCCTTTCCGAGACGCTCCTCGAGGAGTTGGAGGACGCCGCGGGCGAGCCGCCCACCGTCCTGGCCCCGCACTTCGAGGTGTGCGCAGAGGTCCAAGCCTGTTCGCTCCCGGCGCTTGATCGGGGCGACTTCCGCGTCCGCGTTCACACCGTCTCGCGTGCGGCCGGCACGATGACGGGACGTTTCGGGCACCTGTTCCCGCAGACCGCTGCCGCGCAGGCGGCCCTTCCGACTGTCGATCCCGTGGCGGAGCTGGCCCAGTTGTCGTTCCATCCCTCCCGCGTCGAGGCCGACCTGCTCACGCGCACCCCGCAGGTCCTGCCGGAGCTGGTCAGCGTCGGCGAGTTCAGGGGCAGCGACGACACGGTGCTCTTCCCCTCTGATCTGGTCGTCGGTCTGCGTGGCAGTCACCTCTACCTTGCGGTGGCCGCCACCGGGGAGCGCCTGGAGCTGCTCGCGCCGACAGCGATCAACTTCGTGTGGAACAACTTCACCCCGCCGTTGGTCCGGTTCCTGGCCGAGATCAGCCGTGCCGCGACTCCGCAGGTGACATGGTTCGACTGGGGCGCCGCGTGGACGCTGCCGTTCACCCCGGCGCTGCATTACCGGCGCAGCATCCTGGTTGCCGCTCGCTGGCAGCTTCGCGCCCGCATGCTGCCCGGCCGTACGGCACGCCTGGAGGAGTGGGCCGAGCTGCTGCATGCGTGGCGCGGCCGGGCGGGTGTGCCTGACCGTGTGCTCCTGGCCATGGACGATCAGCGGCTGCTGCTGGACCTCACCGGGGACATGGATCTGGACTTGCTCCGTACGCACCTTGGCGGTTCCCCCGTCGCGGTGCTCTACGACGCGCCGCCGCCGGACGCGGATGGGTGGATCGGCGGGCGGGCACACAGCATCGTCGTCGCGGTGAGGGCGATCC
The DNA here is from genome assembly GCF_040638335.1 of Nonomuraea sp. NPDC026600. Taxonomy (NCBI): domain Bacteria; kingdom Bacillati; phylum Actinomycetota; class Actinomycetes; order Streptosporangiales; family Streptosporangiaceae; genus Nonomuraea; species Nonomuraea sp. NPDC026600. The sequence continues at coordinate 223,192 of NZ_JBEZYD010000018.1, read as the reverse complement.
GATGAGCGCGCCCTCGACGCAGGCCCTGGCCGTGGGCGGGCTCGGGAGGGCGCTGCTGCACATCGAGCGCGGCAACCTCTCCGTAGCGCGGCTCCTGCTGGCCGAGGCGGTCGCCGGTGGCGTCAGCACCGGCTCCAACGCTTCCCTGTTCCACGGTGCTCCGGCGCTGGAGTTCGTGCTTGGCCGCGCTGGGCACGCCGACCAGACCGTCCGGGCCGCCGTCGACCGGGTCGTGGCCGCTCGGCTCGCCGCGGCCCGCCGGCGGCGAGAGGCGGCGCGGCTTCCGACGCTGGCGGAGTTCGATCTCATCCGGGGACTCACCGGGCTGGGGGCGCTGTTGCTTGCCCGCGAAGGCTCGCCGCCGCTGCTGCTACATGAGGTGCTGGCCCACCTGGTGGCGCTGGCATGCCCGGCCGAAGCAGATGCCCGGGTCCTGCCCGGATGGTGGTCGCCGGACAGCCCCGGGCATCAGGAGATCGCTGGTGGCCACGCGAACAACGGCGTGGCACACGGCATCGCCGGCCCGCTGGCGCTGCTCTCCCTCGCCGCCCGACGCGGCGTCCTGGTGGAAGGCCAGGTCGAAGCGATAGACGCGTTCGCGACCTGGCTGGAGGAGTTCGGCGCCTTCTACTGGACCACCCTGGACCAGCTACTCGCCGACGAGCCGCAGCAGGCGCCACCCCTGCGCCCCTCCTGGTGCTACGGAGACCTCGGCATCGCCCGCACCCTTCAGTTGGCCGCGCTCGCGCTCGGCGACGACGCCCGCCGGCAGAAGGCCGAGGATGTCGCCATCGCCGCTCTCACAGACCCCGCCCGCCTGAGCCGAGTCACCGTTGCCTCCCTCTGCCACGGCTGGGCCGGGCTGCTGACCGTCACGACCGCCATCGCAGCCGACAGCCCCATCCCCGGCCGGTTCGCCGAGCCCATCTGGCAGACCCGCCAGCGGCTGGCCGCGGGGATACCCGCGCTGCCCAAGCCCGGGTTTCTGGAAGGGCGGGCCGGGGCGGTCCTGGCGTTGGAGGGCTCCAACATGACCGGCTGGACCCGCGCCTTGTTAATCCACTGACCCGCCGTACCCGACTTTCGACCGAGCAGGAGCGAACACGAGAACAATGAACTCCGACGACGAGAATCTGCCGCTTCCCGACGAGCGGGAATGGTGGCACGCCACCGTCCGCTTTCCTGGCGATGCCGGCGTGACCCCGAAAGCTGCGGCCGCGCTCACGGCCGCGCTGTCTGGCTGGCGTTTCCACTTCCTGCGCAAGGAAGGCAAGCTCCGGCTGCGCACCGAGCGGCCCGCCGCCGATCTGCTTGACCAGCTCGTCGCCGACGAGCTGGCGGCCGGTTGGGTTGACGGCATCTACGAGCCGGAGACCGACGCCTTCGGCGGCCCGCTGGGCATGGACATCGCCCATGAGGTGTGGTGCGCCGACAGCCCCGCGGCCTTGGCCGAGACCGGCAGTCCGCACGCCCACGAGCGGTGCATCCTGCTGATCTCCACCATGAACCGCGCGGCCGGGCTCGACCCGTTCGAGATCGGCGACGTGTGGGCGAAGGTCGGTAACCTTCGCCCGGCGATCAACCCGCCCGAGGTGGCCCACCGGGCGGAAGCCATCGCTGCCATGCGGCGCCTCATGAACGCCGACGCCGCCAAGCGGGACACCACTGAACCCGGCTGGCTCGGACGCGTCGCCGCTTTCGAGGAAGCCGGCCGCTGCCTGGCCCGGTTCGCGGCCGGAGGGCAACTGCGGCGAGGGCTGCGCGCAGTCCTCGCCCACCATGCGATCTTCGCTTTCAATCGCGCCGCCGCCACCGTGGCCGAGCAGGCCGCCGCGGCCTGGCTGGGCTGGCACGTCGCCTTCGGAGATGACCAGCCAGCCACCGTGTCTACCAGCCAGTCCGCACCAGCAACCCCTACCTTCGAGCAGATGGAGAGCGCCATCACTACGACCACCGACCCCGCTGACCTGCGCAACGCCATGGTGGACAAGTACACCGACTCCGGCCACCTGCGCACCCCCGCGATCATCGACGCCTTCCGGGAGGTCGAGCGCCACCGGTTCATTCCCGACGTCGACGTCGAGGCCGCCTACGTCGATGACGCCGTGTCGATCAAGCGCGACCAGGACGGAGAGATGATCTCCTGCATCTCCGCGCCGTCCATCGTCGCCATCCAACTGGAGCAACTGGGCGCACAACCCGGCCACAAGATCCTGGAGGCCGGAGCAGCCACCGGCTACAACGCCGCCCTCCTCGCGCGGCTCGTAGCCCCCGGCGGTCACGTGTGGACCGTGGACGTCGACGCCGACCTCGTCAACACCGCCAGCAAGCACCTGAAGGCCGCCGGCGTGTCGAACGTGACCGTGCTGCAGGCCGATGGCGCGGCCGGGCTCCCCGAACACGCCCCGTTCGACCGGATCCAGTTCACCGTGGGCTCCGGCGACATCCCCCTCCCCGTCCTGGAGCAGCTCGCCCCGGGAGGCCGCATAGTCATCCCGATGCGGATCCGCGGCAGCATCTCCCGATCCTTCGCCTTCGAGCGCGACGGCGAGACCTGGAGGACCGTCTCCTGCGAGATGGCCACGTTCGTCCCGCTGCGCAAGGGCATCTGCGACGACGTCCGCATCATGATCTCCATGGCCGGGGAGGGCAACGTCCGGCTGGAGACCTACAGCGAGCAGTTCGTCGACCGGGAGGCGATGCGGACCATCCTGGACGAGCCCTCTCACAAGATCTACACCGGGGTGAAGTTCCGGCAGGGCTCGCCCTGGGAGTGGGTCTACCTGTGGCTGGCGTGCGTCTTGCCAGGCGGCCTGTCCCGAATGCCTGGACAGCGGCCCGGGTTCACCCCGCACTTCGGATGGGGTTCCATGGCGGCGCTCGACGGCGACAGCCTGGCCTACCTGACCGTCCGCGAGGGCGACGACGCCGAGGGCCGGTTCTGGGAGATCGGCGTCATCGGCCACGGCCCGCGCGCCGCATCCCTCGCCGAGCAGGTCGTCGCCGCGATCCAGGAATGGGACCGCGACTACGGCAACGACGCCCCCGCCACCGGCTTCCGGATGGCCACTACCGCCCACCGCGACCTGCTCAAGGCCGCCGACCCGCGCTTCATCATCGACAGGCCCAACAGCCGACTCGTCGTCGACTGGCCGTAGAAGGGGAGCAGCGTGATGAACTCTGCGATCGTCCGCCGTATCCCGCTGGTCTGCCGGCCCAAGCCTCCAGGGCTTCCACTGGACAGGCGCATTGCAGAGCTCACCGCGCTGACCGTTGATACGCCCGGCGCGGACCACCCCGAGCGGGTGGCCCGCGCCTGCGGAGTCCTCAACTTCGCCGCGCTGATCGCCTCCGACAGTCGGATGCCCGACCTGGCCGCCGAACTGTGCTGGCGGCAGCACAAGGTCTTCGCCGAAGCCGGCGCCCTTGACCAGGACATCGCCGTGATGTCTCTGATGCCGCTGGTGAACATCGCCAGGCTCCTGATCCGCGAAGGTGACGGCAGCGGCGCCTTCGCAGTGCTCCAGCAGCTGTACCGGGCCGCCCAGCAGCGCGGCGCCACCATCATCGGTGATCACGACGTCGACCTGTCGCCATTGATCCAGACCGCCGCAGACCACCGCAAGATCTGCACGGAGCTGTGGGTCACCCTGCTTGTCGACGGCGCCCGAGCCCTCGCCAGTCTTGGCCGTTGGACCGAGGCAGCCGAATCCATGGCCGCACACCGCGGCGTCGGCCAGCGGCTCCTCGACGGCCGCCAGATCACGATCATGTCGCTGGTGCAGCAGAACCTCCCCCAGCAGGCCGCCGACATCATCGACTCCAGCATCCCCGCAGAGCCCTGGGAGAACGCCGTCGCCGCCATGTTGCGCATCTACTGCCGGCCGACGACCTCGATGCCATCACTGAACGAGCTGGATCATGCGGTGCGGGAAGTACTCGCGCTGATCGCCGACCCCGAACCGATGACTGCAGCGTTCCGGGCTCGGCTCGGCTTGACCGCGCTCGACCTGACTGCCGACCGGCCCACAGCACACGACGCCGAACTGCGGTCCGCTGTCATCGGCGTGGCCTGCTCCGACGCCTACGCTGCCCGAGACGTCCTCGGGCACCACGGGATGCGCTCCGGCATGACCTCACAGCAGGAACAGGAAGTCGCCGGCGTGCTCGCCGCCTCGGGGTTCGGCGCAGGAAGCCTCACAGAAGCCCACTTGGACGCCCTCACCGCAGCAGTCCGTCAAGGCGAGGGCAGCTTGCGCGCCATGCTCGGCACGGCCACGAGCGTCGTCAGCGGGCACGCCTCGACCTAGGGCCTGTACGGAGTTCTGATCTCTAGATGGGTTGGAGGCTTCGGACCCACAGCATGGCTCCGCGGAGATGAAGACCTGCCAGATAGCTGGTGGGGGTTTTGTCGAAGCGGAAGGCCAGCCCGCGCCACTCTTTCATCCGGTTAATCGCCCGTTCGGCCGTATTGCGCTGCTTGTAGAGATCTGGATCATGGGTGACCGGGCGGCCACCGCGGGAGCCGCGCTTCTTGCGGTTGGCCGCCTGGTCACTCTTCTCCGGGATGACCGCCTTGATCCGGCGCCGGCGCAGATAGGCGCGGTTGGCGCGGGAGGAGTAGGCCTTGTCGGCGGCCACCGCGCCCGGGCGGGTGCGCGGCCGGCCAATGGGCAGGCGGATCTTGATGCGCTCCAGCACGGCGCGAAACTGCGGGCTGTCTCCGGCCTGGCCGGGGGTCAGGACGAAGGACAGCGGACGGCATCGCCGGTCGGCGGACAGATGCACCTTGCTGGTCAACCCACCCCGCGAGCGGCCCAGCTTGGCCGCCGTCAGCCGGAACCTGCGCCGGCGTCGTAACCGCCCGCGTCCGTCCCCGTCCTCATCCCCGTCCCCGTCTCCGTCCCCGTCTCCGTCTCCGTCTTGGCCGGGGTCGCCGTCGTGGGGGTTTTGCCCCTTTGGCGTAGCCCCTTTTCCTGTTCGGCGGCCTCGTCCAGCGCCTCGGCCAGCTCGCCGTCCAGGACCATCCCTGCGGCGTGGTGGTGGGCGCGGGCCGTCGTGGAGTCGACGCTGACCAGGTCGAGGTCGGCCTGCCCACGGGCAGCGGCCTCGGCGATCATCGCCTGCATCAGCTGCTCGAAAACGCCGGTCCTCGCCCACGACCGGAACCGGTCGTAGACGGTGGACCAGGGCCCGTACTCGGCGGGCAGGTCCCGCCACGGACTGCCGGTCCGAAAACGCCACATCATCGCGTTGAACTGCTGCCGCAGGTCCGGGATCGGGCCTCGCTCACCCAACGGCAGGTGAGGCTCGATCAAGGACCATTCCCCATCGGTGAGGTCTCCACGCGCCATGGCGAAGGCGTACCAGGATCGCTGGCCGTAGCGCAGCGAATCCCTCTGATCTCAACTTCGTACAGGCCCTAGAAGCCAACCCGGCCGTGGTTGCGAACCCCGCGGATCAACCACGGCGGCCGCCCCGGTTTCGGGCCCGGTACCGGGCGGCGCGGCCGTGGGATGCCGACGCTGAGCGCCATCCCACGGCCGCAATGCTTCGCTCCTCCCGACCAGAAGCACCACCAGCGAAGGACACGCCATGGTTCCCCTCCCCGCTCCTGACGGCGGCTATTACGGCTGGCTGCCCGGCATCGAGAACGCCGAGTTACGCGACTGTTGGAAACCGGTGGTGCGGCTCCTGCGCAGGTTGCCGCCAACAGCGCCTCCCACCCCGGGCGCCCAGCCAGGGCAACGAATGCCGCAGGACAGCGGCGCTCGCCTTTAGCCCTTCCAGGGTGGGCCCTGCCGTCAGCCCGGACCGCCCTGGATGCGAACCCACGTCATCGCCTGGCTTCTTGGACGCTCAAGGGAGATTCATGCGTTTCGCCGGCATCTCGGTGGACTGCGGCGGCACACTGACCGACCCACGAGCGCCGTCGCCACCCGCCCTGTCGGCCACCAACCCGAGCACGGGAGACTGGTGGGGACGGCGGGAGGGCTCGTGTGCGGAGGGCGGTGGGTGGGTGGAACACTGTCTGCGCCGGCCGGACGACGAACCTGACGCTCCATAGCGGCCACGAACGGAAATCCCAGACCCCAGCCCCGGACCATCGCACCTGGATCAGCCGCGCACCTGGAGCTGCTGTCTCACCAACTGCGTGAGAGCACCCCGGCCGCCGAAGAGCGCGCGCGCCTGGCCTCCCCCGCGGTGCTGCACCTCGCGTCCGCTGGGCTGGCGTGATCAGTTCAACAAGTAGCGGTAGCCCTCTTTTCCGTACGCTCGGACGCGTTCCGGTGGCCACGCCCTTCATCCCGGTGAAAGGATCACTCCCCATGAGCTACGGCCATCCCGTGCCGGTGCGCTACGAGGGAGGCCCCCTCGACGGCGACATCAATAAGGACGACTACCCCGAGGATGATCTACGGGAGATGCTCGAGAACGAGGCGACGTTCGACTCCGCGCCCGCCACAGTGCGACATGACGCGCTCGACGTGATCGAGCGATACCGGCTCGAACGCCGCGACGGCGAGTGGGTCTACACGCACGTGGGCACGTTCGAGCGCCCGATGCAGGAGCGCAACTTCACCGCCGTGTTCGTGGGTGGTCCCAAGGACGGGGAGACGACGACGTTCCTGGCCGCGATGCGCCGGAACGCGAGAAACGCCACCCTGATGTTCCCCGGCTACACGCTGCGGCACACTGGGGACGACATCTTGTCCGGCTGGCAGATGGCCTACGACGCCGAGGAGCTCGAAGCGTGAGCGACAACGTGCCGTGCGCCACGACCGTGTGATGCCCTGCCCAGGGCGAGGAGGTTCGGAGGAGATCAGCTTTCGGAGCGCGTAACGACGAGCTCTTTCTCGCCCAAGATGCCGAACCACAGGCGCGAGAGCCGTCTGGCGCATGCCTGGTCTCGGAGCTTCCGGCCTCGGCGGCCGCGGAGGCCTTGCCTGCAACGAGCTCGGCCCCGTCCTGCCCGGGCACTGGGCGACCGGGCGCGCTGTAGAGGGAGATGTGCCGTCTGCTCTGCGGCCCGTAGGGCGCCGCCCCAGTCGCCGGTACAGCAGCGCACGCGCTTTCGTTCGGGCGTGGGCCGCGATCTCGCAGGTTCATCGCCTGGTTCGCTTGGCCGGCAGTTTGACCCCGGCTGCCCGGGGCGCCTTGGTGCGGTGGGGTAGCTGGATGCCGGCCCAGTAGCTGCACCGAGCACTCGGTACAGCCATTGGCCGAGGGCCAGGCTTTCGGGCGGTGGGGTGACGTACGTCGCTGGCACGTGGACGCTTCCGTTGTGAGCGCGTTTGTAGGCGCACAGCGCCTTGAGGTTGCGGTTGAAGCGGTGCTCGTGCACGCCCGTCGTATTGGAGGACGAGGCCACCGGTGTACTGGCGGTCTCCCCGAAAGTGCGTCGCGACCGGTCAGGACCTCGCTGAAGCCCGCTGCCGCTTCTACGCTCCCATCATGGCCGACCTCGGATTACTGCAGGCATCACTCGATCGTGAGGGGCCCGTGTTCCTACATGTGCAGATAGCGGACCGGGTCAGGGGGTGCATCGCCTCAGGCGACCTTGCCCCCGGCGCCGCCGTACCCTCAGAGGTCGATCTGGTAAGTGGATATGGCGTAACCAGGCAGACCGTTCGGCGCGCGCTTCGGCTCCTCAAGGAGGAGGGCGCAATCTACTCCATGCAGGGGCGCGGCACGTTCGTTGGGCCACCGGATGCGCCGCAATCTCCCCACAGGAAGATCCCGGTCTACCAACAGATCGCCGGCGAGCTGATCGAGCAGATCAAGGCCGGAGAGTACATTCCGAATCGCCCCATCCCCAGCGAAAAGACACTCAGCCAACGCTACGAACGGGCTCCAGGCACTATCAGGCAAGCTTTGGCATGCATGCGCGACCTCGGGTGGGTCATCACCGTGCCCCAGAAGGGCACCTACGTTGCTGAGACTCAGGACTGGCCAGAGAACAACGGCCACAAGCAGTAAGCATGTGTGGCGGTGGCTATCCCTGCGGGAAAGGTGTCCAGGGTCGGCACACCCCTGCGTCCGGCCGGCCGCCAGCACACTGGGACGGCTGCTGGCCTGCCTGGACGGCGGCGCCTTCGACGCCGCGACCTGCGCCTACCCCGCCACGTTGACCACCGCTCACCCACCAAAGACCACCGCGAGCATCCGGGCGATCACTCGGCCTGGCCGTGGACGGCAAGACCCTGCGCGCAGCCGTACCGGCGACGGCGCAGTCCACCTGCTGGCCGCCATCCGCCACGACACAGGCGACCACCCTGGTGATCGGCGAGCAGGGCCTGTCGGCCACGTACTTCGACAATGCCGACCTCACCGGCGCGAACGTCACCCGCACCGAAGCGACCGTGAAGGGCCTGGATGCGGCTGCCCTTCACTGGCACGCCGCTCGGGAACTGGCCGAGGAGACCGGCCTCGACACGGCGCCGAGTGAGCTGTCCCTGTGGCTGGTCACGCGCGGCGAGAACGGGAGCGTGGGTGATGTTCCTAGCCCCGCACCGGCCGGCATCGCTGCTGCGCGAGCGATTCGCCGCTCTGACGTCCGCCGAGGCGGCACAGGGACGCGATCCGGAACTGGAGCAGATCGCTTTCGTCCGCTCCCCGACCGAGGTGGCAGGACTCGGAGGCGTGTGCGTGGACTACCTAGGGCCGCTCGTCCGCCACTACGTCAACTCGGGCTCCTAGAAGGAAGCGCACCGGTTGCCCAAGGGCGCTCGGTGGTGTCGCCTTAGGCGACGGCATGTTCGCGAGCGTCGTTCAGTAGTTCGTCCGGCGCCCGGGTATCGGCGTGCGTTCCGGCGCCGGGTCGGGACAACCTCCCTGACAGTAACCATTTGTCACGATGAGCCGTCCTCGAGCGGAGGTATAGGAGCTGGGTTGCGCGGAGACGATCACACCCTGGCAGGTGGGGCAGGTGATTGGCTGGCTGGCTGTCATAGGAGCTCTTTCCGGGGTCGTCATGGTGGGCGTAGGCCCCCTCGGGGCACAGCCTCGTCAACGCGTCAGGGCCGCACCGGCTCAGCCGCCGCGTGGGAACTACTCACTCGAGACCGTTACCTGCGTGGGCGTTCCTCGTCTCGATGATCCTCGCCGCAGCAAGTTGGATCATGACGAGTTTGCACGCCGACGCCGCCGAATCTCCGAGCCTGTCGGCCTCGGCGTACTCCTCAATCAGCCCGTCAAGCAGGTCGGACCGCTTCGTCCGCATGCGGACCTGCTCCTCGAGATATACCGTGTTCAACAGAGTGACACCCTGTGCCGCGGCATGCTCAAGCTGCGCATTCATCGCGCGGGAGATCGACCGGTCGTCGTCGATGAGCTCCTGGAGCGTTACAACCGATTCGTGCATGTGTGACACTCTCTGGACATTCGGGACGGATAGGCATCATCCCTTTTTCCCGTTGCGGATGTCACTAGCAGAATCTGTCGCGAATGTATTCCAGGTTTGGGTCAGGCTTGATAGCCGCAGCCCAGCCAGCGAGACGTCGACCGGTGCGGCCTGACCCTGCTGTTCCCCACCACCATGACGCTGTACGGAACCGTGCAGCCAGGCGCGGTCGCCGGTTGGATCTGACCGGTCCGCCGGTCCTCTCACCCAGCGAGGGGCGGGGTGGCGAAGGAAGAGTGCGCCGATCACGTGGGCTGGAGGGGCTACCGGTCAGTGCCGAAGAGGAAGAGGCGGCCGGCCGGCCACTTGAGGAGGAGGCGGCGGGCGAGGTCGGCCAGCTTTGGGTTCCGGACCCGCTTGGTCAGGTAGCGGGTCCAGAATCCGGTGATGGTCTGCTGGGCGTGCTCGTGGGCGGGCACCGGGCTGGGGTAGAGGTCGTCGGGGACGTGTCGGCCGTCCACGGGGCAGGTGAGGACTCCGGCGGCGCGCAGCGCGCACAGGCGGTGCTGGCCGTTGGTGATGGAGTCGTGGCCGTCGTCCCAGGCGATGGGGTCGATCTCGAAGCTGTCGAGCCAGTGCTCGTCTTGCCGGGTGAGGCTGGCGGTGTCGGCTGGGGTGAGGGCGTCTCGCCAATCGCGCTCGGGACCGGCGACGGCGCGGCGGGCGATCTCGCCGATGAGCGGCCAGTTGGCTTGATGGTAGGGGCAGGCGGCGAAGTCCTGTGCGCTCAGTTGGGTGAAAAGTTCGGCGTGCGCGGCTTGGGATGCGCCGTCGCTGTGCTTGTCGTGGGGGTAGCCGCGGGCGAGGCGTTCGCCGGCGGGTGCGTGCGCGCATTTGAACAGGCCGTGGGGCCAGGGCAGGCTCGACAACGGCACCAGCCGCACCCTGTTGACGCCGTGCAGCAGTCGCCGCCGTTCGGCCGGGTCGGTGTAGCGCTGGGGGTAGAGGTCCGCTTCGTCGGCGGGCACGCGCACGGCCTGGCGCAGCCGCTCACGATGCAGGTGGGCGGCCTGCTCCTCGGCGGGGGTGAAAGGCCGGGAGGCCGGGACTTTGGGGTCGAAGGGCGGGCCGTCGCCGTCGGGATCGAAGCTGCCCTCGAAGGCGGCTCGTTCCGGGTTGACGTAGGCCAGTACCCGTACCGGGGAGTCGGCGGGCAGCAGCAGGATGTCTCTGGCGCTGCGCAGTCTGACCAGTAGGAGCCGCTGGTCGCGCCATGCGGGCTGAGCGGTGAGGTGGCCGGTGTGCTCGGGATCGAGGGCCTCGATCCATTGCACGCGAGCGAATCCTTCATCCGGGCTGCGGTCGGCAGCCGGGTGACGGGCCGCGATGGCCTCGAGATAGTCGCCGGGTCGCAGCGCGTGGGCGGGCATGGTCATCGTGGTGGCCATGCGCGGTGGGCGGCCATCCCGGCGGACGAACGGTACGACCGTGGCGTCGGCGGCCGGCGGCTGCCGGTCGGCGGTGACGACGTGCGCTCGTGTGAAGAATGGGGCAGGCAGAGATGACCACCACGGAGCGGCCTGCTCGTGGTGGTCACGGTCGGCGTCGACCTGGGCCAGGATCTGGTGATCGCCGCAGTGCAGCACGAGCGGGCCGGGCACGCCGTGGCAGAAGACGGCCACCGGCCCTCGCCCATTGAGGCCCCGGGTCCGGATCACGCCATCGGCGGGAAGGACCTCGATGCGTTCGGTCCGGGCGTAGAACGCCGACGCCTCGACGTGGAAGGGGCTGTACTGGTCAAAGATGATCCTGAGATAGTCACCGGGCGCCAGGGCGTGGGCGTCCGTGCGGTGGCGAGGGATTCGAGCAGGCATCCAAGAGGCTCCGGGTGGTCGGCTGGGCGTTGCGGGGAGGGAGCTCCCGGGCCCGCGGCGGGGATGTGGGCAGGTCCGTCCCAGGACGTGATCGCCGGCGTGTCTACGGCAGCGGAGGGCGCCGGTGACGGAACTGGCGGAGCGGGCTTTCCAAGCTCCGGGACAGCTGGTGGCGACCATGGCCCGCCCGCAGATGCCAGAAGGTGGTCAGCGGTGGCGGTTGGGATGCAAGGCGACCGGCGCTGGCAGGGGCCGCAGCGGCGTTGATGGAGGCCCTGGCCCTGGGAATTGTTCAGGACATAAGGGAGAGCGGGGGTTGCGTCCGGCCGGGGAATGTCTATCGTCGGGGCATGGCCGCCCGCCGCAATCCCAAGAAGGACAAGGCCGCCCGCCGGCGCCGCCCCGAGCGGCGCGTGGCGTCGCCGGGCCGGCGGGTGCGGATGAGCCTGGAGACGGTCACCACCTTGATGATGAACGCTCCGGCGGAGGCGTTGCCGCTGCTCGGGCTGGCCGGGGTGTGGCTGTGGAACGTCGCCGAAGACGGCAAGGGCGCCGCCTACTGTGTAGACGGCTGCCTGACCTTGCACTACGCCCTGGCCGAGTACGGCATCGCCTCGCGGGTGGAGGCGGTGATCCTCGACCTGGAGGGCAACGGCACGCACACCCGGTACGGCGGCGACGGCCCTCACTACAACCCGGACGGCACCTTCAACGGGCACGCCGTGCTGATCGTCCCTGCGGCCGACCGCCTGCTGGACCCGACCCTGCAGCAGTACCGCGAGGTTCCCGACACCGAGGCGGCCACGATCCCGCTGATGGTCAAACTCAACGGGACCAGTTTGGGCCCGGGCGGAGATGGAGGTGGCCCGCAGCGATCACCGGGTGCGTTACCACCCCGTGCCGGAGCACCTGCGCGAGGTCTGGTGCAACGCCACGATCACGGCGAACGAGGGCGCCTACCGGTGGGCGGGCGCCAACCTCGCGGCGAACGTGTTCGACATGCTGCGCAGCGAGTTCTTCCGCGACGCCACCCTCGCCTCGCCCTACCCCCGCTTGCACCGCCTGGTGCGGGCGCTGGGCGAGGCCAAAACGATCGCCGACAGGCAGGGCGGCTACCGGTTCCGCCCGGCCGGGGCGTCCGGCGAGGTCCGCCTGACCGACATCCCCTGACCCCCGTCTGCACTCTCGCACCGCTCGCACGGCGCTCATAGGTCTTCGACGTAGCCGACGGCGATCTCCTCGGGCGGGTTGGTGTACAGCTTCAGGTACCGCTCGTTGGCGTGGCCCAGGCGCCGTTCCAGCTCGGCCCGGTTGTGACCGGAGGCTTGGGAGAGCAGGTAGGCGAAGGTGGCGCAGGTCGTGCGGGCGTAGCACGCCGAGCTGCCGGTCGGCGCCTGCGACCTGCAGGTCGTGGATGGCGCCGATCTCGCCGACGATGGTGTTGATCGAGCGCGGCGACAGCCGCCCATCGGGCCGGCGGGCGGCGATGGAGGAGGCCGCCAGGAACAGCGCGGTGGAGTCGGGCGCGGCGTCGCGGTCGCGTTCATGTTCGAGGTAGTCGGCCAGCGCGGTGCGGGCGTCCAGACCGAGGAAGACGCTGCGGCTGGTGCGGCCCTTGCCGCGCACCCCGTTCAGTTTGGCCTTCTTCACCCGGCGCAGCTGGGCGGGTTCGCGCGGCTCCAGTTGGGCCAGGTCGAGGCCGGCGATCTCGGCGCGACGCAGCCCGGTGCCGAGCATGGTGTGCACGATGGCGCGATCACGCAGCGGCCGGGCGCGGCTGTCGGTGGACTGCCGCGCCCTACTGGCGGAGTTGGCCTACCACTACGGGACCTTCTTCGACCTGTTCGGTGTGGGCGAGGAGTACAAGCCGTTCCCCCTCCTGGACGGCTCCGACCCGGACGAGGGGTTCGTCCGGTTCACCGCCAAGATGCTGCTGGTGAGGTCCGAGCTCGGCCAGGCGCACGCACGCCGAAGCCGCCAGGGAACTCGCCGAGGAGCTTGTCCGGGGGCAGGTCTCCTTCATGCTCCAGTCCGGGGACTACCTCATCGTGAACCAGCGCCGCTTCCTGCACGGCCGGGAGGCTCTACGCAGCGGCCAGGAGACCGTCCCGGTCGCCGACCGGCGGCTGCTCCTCCAGTTCCTCCTGCGCGCGGAGGCCGGCGACGGCTCGGCCGCCTAGCCGGTCGACGGCACCGGTGCCCCACCGAGTCCCGCCCCGAGCCCCCGAGCCCGCGGCACGGCCAGGGGGCGGGGCCCGGCTCGGGCTCCCTTGGAAACGATCGTGCACCGGGCTCCCCGGACCCGTGTACGGGGCTAGATGCGCGAGTTGCGCAGCGACTGCCACACGGCGCCGGCCAGTGCCCGCGTCGCCTGCGGGACCGACAGATGCTCGTGTTCGCGGTACAGGACCCAGTTGTACTTGACCAAGGACATCTTGTTGGAGGACAGCGATCCCGCCTGGTGGGCCCGGTACACCGCAAGCGGCTCAGCCAGACCCCGGGCGTCAGCACCGTCCCGCATGATCGACAGCCAGAGGGCGTAGTCCTGGCGCTTGCGCATCGCCGGCATCAGTCTCGTACCCAGGACGTTGCGGTCGTACATGGCGGTGAGAGCACCGATGTGGTCCTGAACCAGCATCGCGCGGTAGTCCACGTGCTCTCGCGCACGGATCACTCGCCCGTTCGGAACCCAGTCGGTGCTCTCGCCGGCGTAGTCGGCGTCCATCTTGAAGTACGAGGTGAACGTCAACGGCGCATCGCCTTCTGCGGCGAAGGCGAGCTGCTTCTCGGTCTTCTCCGGCAACCACATGTCGTCGGAGTCGAGGAACGCGATGTAGTCCCCGCGGGCCCGCTCGATCGCGAGGTTGCGGGCCCGGCTGGCACCGCCCCGTTCGGGTGCCGACTCCGGCAGAACGCGCTCGTCATGCTCGGCGAACTCGCGAAGCAGATCCATGGAGCCGTCGGAGGACTGGTCGTCGGTGACCAGCAGCTCCAGGTCGCTGTGAGTCTGCGTGAGCACCGATCGGACGGCCGCGCCGAGGATGGCCGCCGAGTTGTACACGGGCATCACGACAGACACCAGGGGCACAGCACATCTCCTTGCCAGATCAGGAACGACGGTCCATTCAAGCACCGCAACCGAATAGGAGCTTGGTGGTGCTCGGCACGCTGACGCCGATCGGCGACGCGCTTGCCACCGGCGGGCCCGGCGCGATCGCCGAGCTGGCTGAGCGAATGTGGCGGGTCACCACCACTGCGACGATCCAAGCCGATCAGCCGGCCACCGTGATCGGGCTTCCGGACCCTGGCCTGACCGACCTGCTTGACAGCTGCGCTGACCTGGAATCGGCCGACCTGCACGCACGCATCGGGCGGCTGAGCCCGACTAGCGTACGGCGTTACCTCGATACCGGCGCTAGAGCCGAGGACCTGCTGACCGCCTTGGCCTGCGTCGCGCCGGCCGGCATCCCACAGGTCGTCCACTACCTGATCAGCGACGCGGGGCGCCGGCACGGCATGTGCGCGTCATGGGCGTCTGCGTGGAGACGATCGACGAGGCTACCCGCCACCCAGATCCTGACCGATCCGGCGATGAGCGGGCTACGACCGCGCCGCATCGGGCCAGCCGCGCTGGTGTGCGCTGGCGACCTGAAGACGGTCTTGGCCACGCTGCGCGGCGGGGGTACGCGCCCGTTGCACAGACCATCCTTGGCGCTCCGATGCCCGTGCCTTCAGTACCGAGGATGACGTGACCGTCTTCCACAACGACAGTCGCGGCCGGGTCGTGGTCCGCCCGTCGGGAATCGAACCCGGCACGCGCCTCTATCTCGAAAGCGATGCCCACACCACCGAGCGCATCTCGGCCGCGCTCAGCAGCGTGTGTCGGTGGTCAAACGGTCGGCTTCAGGTATCCGGCGGCGGTCAGCCCCGCGAAAGCCATATCGGTGTCGGTCAGCTGCCCGCTGAGAACATGCTGCACGAACTCACCGACCGGCATCAGCACGGTCTCGACGAACTCGCCGTCCTCCAGAGTCGGCTCAGCCACTTTCCGACACCCACGGGCCAAGACCGCGTGGCGGCGATGCGAGGCATACGACGCCAGATACGTCTGCATGACGACCTTGAGCGTCGCCGCCTCGTAGCCGGTCTCCTCCAGCAACTCACGGGCCGCCGCCACCTCGACCGGCTCGTCTCCGTCAGCGTTTCCGCCCGGCAACTCCAGCAAGACCCGCCGAGGCCCCGGCCGGTACTGGCGGGCGAGAACCACTTGGTCGTCCTCGGTCACTGCGACGATCGCGACGGTGGCGCCCCCCTCGAGGATGTCCCACACTCCCTTGTTGCCATCCGGATAGCCGTACTCGTAGGTACGGACTTTCAGGAACCCCGCCGGCCCGGGCATCTCACTCAGCTGCGTCCACTCGCTGACCCTGACATCACCCACACCCGGTAGCTTACGGATCAACAGGCCCTCAGCGTGGGCGCATCGCCAAGACGATGGATATGGCTGCCCGGCAACCGGTGAGCTGGCACCGCAACATGTACGGCGTCACCGACGACCTCGGCTGGCCGAACACCCTGCGCATGGCCATCAAGGTCGCCCACTAGCTCACCGACATCACCGCCGTCTCTCTGAAAGGTGCCACTCATTGAGAAGAGTCTCACCGGGATGGGTGTCTTCCGCAGGCCGCTAGGGCAAAGGCCAGGAAATCGCGATCTTGACGTGGCCCTTGGTCACCACAGGGCCGTCAGCGCTCTGATGGTCGGTGTCCACTGGGTAGATCGTGTACCTAGGGCCTGGCCCATGACGGTGAACGCGGTCCCACGTCCGCACGAGGTCGGCCCAGGTGTTTGCCAAGGCGGGAGCGTCGAGCCCGAACGCGTGGCTGCCAATCTCGACGGTGTCCTCGCGCAGTTCCCGCTTCGTGAGGTAGGCGAGGCTCTCTCCGTCGACAAAGCCGTTGCACATCGAGGAGATGAGCGGGTCCGCGAAGCTGCCGGCCAGATCCTTATCCTCGTTGTCGAAGGACAGCAGGCAGGAGCTGGCGAGGCTGGTGGCCAGCCAGGTTTGGAGCGTGTCGAGCGACTCGTCGGGCCGGACGGTAACTCCCGTCCAAACCTGCGCCTGTCCAGCTGCGAATGCACGCTCCAGGGCCTCGGGGTCGGTCGGGCAGGGATCCTCATCGAACTGAAGCCGCACCTTTCCATCCCGCAGCGGCACCCAACGCCGGGGCCGCTCGCCGTCTCCCTGCATCGGGACGAAGCCAGCGAGCTCCTTCGACGTGCTCACCAGCCAGTTACTGCGCCTAATGAAGCCGATCACGCGGGTGAAGCCTCGAACCCGCAGCGGCACCGTGAGCGTTCCTCCTTCGATGAGCTGCTCAATCCACGCAGGTGGGATGTCCGCAGCCTCGACGGTCACCACGATCGCGTCGAAGGGCGCAGAATCGGGGCAGCCGAGTTCGCCGTCTCCGAGCACCACGTGGACTGTCGAATACCCAGCCTCGTCCAGCAACCGGCGGGCGCGTTCGGTGATATCGGCGTCGATATCGACTGTGGAGACGTGGCCTCCCGGCCCGACAAGTTCGGCGATCACCGATGCGTTGTAACCACCAGAACCAAGCTCCAGAACCCGCATGCCCCGCGTGATCCCGGCCTGCTCCACCATCCGCGCCTGAATCTGCGGCGCTGACACTGAGCTGATCGCGATCCCGTCCGCGTGCCACTTCGTCCGAACGACGACGTCCGTGTCGTAGGCTTCCTCCGGCGTCGCCTCAGGCGCGAACACATGCCGGGGCACACGAGAGAACGCTGCAGCGACTTCGTCTCTGCGGATTGCTCCGAGCTCCCGCAGACGGTCGACCATGGCCGCGCGCAGCGACTCTTCTTCGGTGCTGGGCTGGGCGTCGTCCACTTGCGCAGCCTACTCATGGGAGTGCCTGGCCAGGGGCGGGATGGCGGTATGACCGCGGTTCCGCGTTTCGTGCTTGGTGTAGCTGATTCGATGAGGGTCTGCGGGATCGTGGCCGCAGGTCCGGTTTGAGTGGTCCGGCGTTTGGAGCGGTCACGGACGCATTCTGCTGCTCGGCCCGCCGGGGACGAGGTGTCACGCGAGTGGGCTGCGGCGACGGTGTGGCGCGGCGTACTGTCGTGATCATGCCGGTGCGGATGAAGCAGCCGGGCCTGGCTCCCCTTGCCGCAGTCCCACCGCCGCACTTCCCGATCACCGAGGCCAACCATCAAGATCAAGACCCCAGAAAGAACACCAAGGGCAGAGCGGCATGAGCAGACGATCCGATCGCACTCTCGGCGGGTCGCCTGTCAGG
The DNA here is from genome assembly GCF_040638335.1 of Nonomuraea sp. NPDC026600. Classification (NCBI taxonomy): domain Bacteria; kingdom Bacillati; phylum Actinomycetota; class Actinomycetes; order Streptosporangiales; family Streptosporangiaceae; genus Nonomuraea; species Nonomuraea sp. NPDC026600. The sequence goes on along the minus strand of NZ_JBEZYD010000018.1, from coordinate 205,652 downwards.
GCTGATCGCGGTGCCCCGTGGGCGGTCGGCGCGGGAGTTTCGGGACTTTTGGGACACCCCTACGCGCGCGTGCGCGCGACCGGAGTGCCTGTGACCTGCGACGCTCGCTGGCCGGGATCGGCAACGCTGTTTGGCCGGGGTCATCGCGGGTGCGGCCAGCTTCGGACGAACTGGCGCAGGAGCTCGATGTCGTGTCGTTCGTCGTCGATGGCTTGCTGCCATGCCTGCTGGTCGATCCAGCGGGCGATCGTGGCCTCGATGAGGCGGCGCAGCTCAGCGGGGTCGAGTGCTTCGGCCTCCCACTGTGCTGGGGCGACCGGGTCCAGGTCATGGCGGGCGGCGAACGCAGGCCAGCGCGGATCTCCGGCCTTGCCCGGCGCGGCGGGCAAGGCGTAGGCGAGCACCTGCTCGTGGGTGAGGGCGATCCGTTCCACGCTGGACCAGCAGCCGCTGGTCCGGGCGAGCCAGTCAGTCAGGATCGCCTCGCCGCTCGCGTCGTGATCGCCGACGTAGGCCAGCACGGCTGGCCGGGGATCGGCCGCCAGGCGCTCGCGGACCCGCCGCACATAGGTCTCGCTGGAAAAGCCGCGCAGCACCAGGACGGGCAGTCCGTACTCGAAGGTCCAGCTCGTGATCTGGGCCCGCAGAGTGTCCTTTTCCGCGGCCAGTACCAGCGTCACCGGCTGGTGCTCGGTCCGGTCACGACGGTACAGGTTGGGGACCTGTGCGAGGATCTCGCCCGGGTCGGTGTAGGCCAGCGGGGCGTGGATCTCGCGTACCGCGTCGATGAGGTCGGGGAAGCCGCCGAGGCGGCGAGCCTGGGCCAGGTGAGCCGAGAGCTTGCGATACGCCGCCGCGGTGTTCGGGATGGCGCCGGCGACGGCTAGGCGGTAGAAGCACTGACGCAGCGTCACTCCGCCCTCGTAGGCGATGATAACCAGGCGGGCCTGCTCGACGACCTCGGCCCACCGGATGCGGCTTGGGTACATGTATCCCTTCTTCCCGCCTCGGGACATCGCCGCGCTCACTCTGAGGAAGCCAGGCAGGACGCGATCGAGCACGCGCTGATCAACCGGTTGCGCGTCGCCGGGCAGGAGCGGGGCGACATCGGCGCGATCTTGCATGAGTAAGCAGGGAGCAGAACAACGGACCTCTCGCCCGGCCGAGCGCATCCGTCAGCGAAGTGTTGACAGTGCTGCACAGCCTCGCCGCCCTCGATTGTGGCGTTGGAGCCTGCCTGCGCAGTTTGCGTGAGCAAAGCGCTGTCACTCTCAAGGATGCGGCGGTTTCAGTGGACGCTTCGACGGCCACCATCCGGAGGTGGGAGGCCGGCGAGGTGATCCCGAAGCGACCGGCCCTGCGGACCCTGCTCGACCTCTACGGTGTCTCCGCCGCCCGCAGCGCCGTGGTGGAGGAGGTTGCCCTCACCAGCCGACAGGCCCGCCTGCCGGCGGTTCGTAGCGGCTGTGAACGTGGCGAGACCGTTCTGGCGTGCCTGGAAGCACAGGCCGACGCCGTATACGACTACCAGTCCTTCCTGTTGCCTGCGCTGGTACGGACGACGGCGTACATGCGGGCGATTTACACCGGTCGCGGCGCGCCGGAGCCCGTCGAGCAGGCGCTCGCACTGCACGAGCGCCGAATTGGCGCCGCCGCCAGTGGCCGCTGCAGCCTGTCGATCGTGGTCGAGGAGAGCGTACTGCGCCGTCCTATCGGCGCGACGGACGTGATGCGGCAGCAGCTCGATCACCTGCTCGAGGTGGCGAACCGTTCCTGGGCCATCGTGCAGGTGGTCCCCGCCGATGCGGCGCTTCTGGCGGGGGAAGCCTTCACCCTGGTGCGCTTGCAGGATGAACGGGGCATCGTTCACTGCGAGACAGCGCACGGCTTCCGGCTCCTCGACGACGCTCATGTCGCCACCTACACGCAAGCCTTCGCGCGCCTGCAAGCCGGAGCACAGTCTCCCGAGGCCAGCGTCGCATTGATCGCATCAGCGCATGCCGCCTGCGGCGAATAGGACCTTCCTGTGTCTGCCGGTGGGGATGATCAGGTCTTTGCGGATGTCTTCGACGCGTTCCCCGGCGGCCTTGCGGCGCAGCACGGTGTGCAGCATGTCGTCGAGGGTCACCGGGGGCGGCCGCCGTGCTTGCCCTTGCGGGCGGCGGCGTCCAGGCATTCCAGGGTGGCCTCGCGGATGGCTTCGCGTTTGGTCACGGCCATGGCGGCGAAGAAGGCGAATAGCATCCGGCCCGGACGGATCGTAGATGCCGGCGAGCGGCCCGGCGAGCATCTCCAGCACCAGGCCGTGCGCGGTCATGTGGTCGGCCAGCGCGGTGAGTTCGGCGGCGTCGCGGCCCAGTCGCTTCATCTCATACACCGTCAGGATGACCCGGCAGTGTGGGGCGTGTGCCTTGATCTGCCGGGCCAGCGTGAGCGCCGCCTCGAACTGGGGGCGTACCTTCATCCGGGTGGAGATCTTCTCGGAGAAGATCTTCTCGCGGCCGATGCCGTGCGCGGCCAGTGCGGCCAGTTGCGATTGCAGTTCCTGGGTGAGGGCGGAGCAGCGTGTGTAGCCGATCCGAATGTCGGCCGTCGGCCCATCGTCACTGAGCGGCGCGGGCGGTGGTGTGCCCCGCCGCCACGGCTGGCCCGGGCTCCGGTCGGCGGGAGCACTTCCGAAGCCACAGCATCACGTTCGAAGAGCAATTCCCCGCCCGTATCGAGGAAACGGCCCCCGCCCGCCTGGACGGCGACGGTGAATCCGCCGACGCTGCCGCCTATCTCACCACGATCGCCTGGTGGGGGCCCCGGCCCGAAGAACCGGCAGAGGGCCGACGACCTCGTCCGGCTGTTCTACGATCACGAACGCCAGCATGGCGTCCAGCACGGCTACGACTCCTTCGGCCGCCTCGTCGTCCGATGCCCCGCAGCCCACGCCTTCGCCGTCACGTGGCCCGCCCACGGACCGATCACCGTCGCCGACGTCACCGGCCTCTACCACCCTGGCTTCCACCGGCTCCCCGACGGCCGCGTCGACCTCCTGCCCATCGGCGATTCGGCAACCTGACCTTGCCCGCATGGGACAACTACATGCAGATCAGGGACAGCGAGCTTCGTGCAGACTCTGACGGGTTCACTGGCTGAGATCAATTACCGGGTCAACGTTCGGGGACGGGCCACAAGCTTCGTGCTCAGGCTGAGGAATTCGCGGACGACCGGGACGTCGCGATGGGGGGCTAATTGATCGCGGAGGTCGCTGAGCGCGTCGGAGGGACGGGAGGAGTCGGCGCCCTTGTCCTGGGTGAGTGCTTGCGTGGCGGTTGCGCCGGTCTCGGGCCAGCCGAGTTCGGCCACGGCCGCGCGCGAGCCGGCGCAGTCCGGTGAAGATGCGGTGTTCGACGCGGGCGTCGAGAGGGGGGATGACTCGACCCGCGACTCATCCCCGAAACGCCTCGATCTCGATCTCGACCAGCATCCGCTTGTCGATCAGTCCCGCCACCTTGACGCCTGTGCACGCTGGTCTGACGTGTCCGAGCATCTCCGACAGCGCCGTGCCGACCTTGTCGTAGTGGCTGTCATCCACCACGTAGTAGCGCACCATGACAACGTCCTCCCTGGTCAGGCCGGCCGCCTCGACTGCGTTGAGCGCGATGTCGAAGGCCGTCATGGCTTGCAGGTAGGCGTCGCCCTCGTGCTGTACTTCACCGTCGACCGTGGCCGTGCATCCGGAGACCACGACCCTTGGCCCTGCCACCACCGCCCTGGCGTAGCCGTACTTGGCTTCCCAGACGCCGTCCGAGAAGATCCTCGTCTCCTCGCGCACGCACCTTGCCTGAACCATCACGCGTCCCTTCGTCAGGCCCCAGCCGCGGTCTGCGGCCAGGGCGTCTGTGACCGGCCGCGGTGCGCGGGTCGGCGCCCCGCGCGGCTGCCTCGGAGGTGCAGCCGGAACCGGAGGCAGAGTTCCGCCACCCGACCAGGGGAAGGTGGCAGATGCGGCCGTCCGGCGGTACGGCCGTCCATCATGGCCGAGGACCGCTGTCTGATGGCCGGTCATGATGTCTCCCCGCCCTGCGAAGTGTTACCGCGGTCCTGTTGGAGGAGCCATAGATCGCGGAAGAGCCCGGGCTGGGTCGTCAGCTGGGCCGGCCAGGTACTGAGCCAGGCGCTCCGAAGTCGGCTCAAAGGGGAAAATCTCGTGCAGGTTGTGGTGATCGAGCTGGGTGTCCAGGAAGTTCTTGAACGGCGCGAGGTCCCCGAAATCGGTAATGAAGCCCGGCCCCTCCAGTGCCTGCGCGGTGAGGATCACCTCGACCTGATAGCTGTGACCGTGCTGCTGCGAGCACTTGTGCCCAGGCGGGAGGCCAGGCAGCCGGTGCCCGGCCTCGAAGTCAAACGCCTTGCCGATACTGTGCCTGCCGGACGGGAGTGGTACGGAACTGATGTCCATGACTCTTCTTGGGGTGAGGTTCGGCGGTTGGACCAAGTCCGGGCTTTCCAAGCCCGGACAGGGGGTAGGGCAGACGACCGGGAGTTCTCGGTTGGATCTCGGTGCCTGGACAGAGCGAAGATCCTGCCCAGGCACCGAGCTTGAGGCGGGGGCACAGGCTGGGCCGTGGCAGTCGTCGAGCTTTGCCCGGCCCGCGCCGCCGCGCATGTCGGGGTGCTCAACCGATCCGCTCCTTGAGCCAAGACTGCTCGCCGCCATGCAACTCCGCGTGACGGAGTGCGATACGGCGAGCGGCGGTCGCCACGTTCGCTGTGGAGGCATGGTTGTAGATCCACCGGCCTCGCCCGGTCGTGTGGCCGGTCCACCACCACCAGATGCCCCCGTCGGTCCAGACGACCAGGTCGGTCGAGATCAGCACCAGCGCGACACCGTCGCCGTGGCGGACCTCGGAGGCGATCCGGTGCGCTGCGTGGAGCCGATCCTGAAGCTGCTCGGCTGCCGTGTCGGCCGGTCGCAGGCCGGGCAGAAGCCACATGGTCGCCGTCATCGCTCGTCACCTCCGCCAGCCACGGTCAGCATGACGAGCTCGTGAAACGGCTGCGGCAGAGGCTGTTTCACGAGGTCGAGGTATTGGGCCATCAACCGTGTGGCCGCCGTGGCGGGAGCCCAGGCGAGCGTCCACAGGACGGTTCCGCGCGCGCTCGGGTAGGGAGTCTGCCAAAAGATCGCCTGCCCGGCCATCAATGCGACCAGATGGGGCCACAGCGACACCGCGGCCTTGTCATCGCCGCCCAGGACATGGGCGGGGACGTTGAGCCGCTCCAGCTCGGCTTGCGGCTGGTGAGCCAGCGCGAGGGCTGGTTCAGGTTTGCGGGCGGCCGGTTGGGCTGTGCTGTGGGGGTGCACGGGCTGGAGCTCCGCTCTAGTTGGGGTGCGAGTCGGCCGGAGGGCTGAGAACTTCGGTCCATTCCTGGTCGGTCATGTCTGCTGCGCCGAGTCGGTCGCTGACGGCATCCAGGCCCGCAGGCGTCAGGTGCCATCGCTGCATGAGCGCGATCACCCGGTCCCGATGCTCCCCTGCGGAATCGCCCCTATCCCATCCCACAGCCCTCCGCTGCTCATCGCTGATGGGGCCGCAACCGCGTGCTTCCAACAACCGATCCAGGCGGACGCGGGTCACGTCGTAGGGGGCGAGCGTCAGCGCCCAGCCGATGGCGATGACGAGCTCCGCGCACCGCCGGCAGGCGACTGCGCAGGTGTGATACCACCACGGGATCGTTATCTCCGTGGTCGCCGACGGCGCGGCGAGCGCGCCGCACATGGCGGTGGTGGCCAGGCCGACAGGGGCGTTCCAGATGGCCGCGTGCTCGGTGTCGTCCAGGTCCCCGGCCAGTGCGTAGTGTCCGGGCCCGGGCATGGTCGTGTCCCTGTGCTCGTGGGCGTGAGTAGCGCGCACCATGGGGCATAGCGTCTGCTCGGCCGGGGCTTCCGGGTTCACCGCGCTGACTCCGCCGCCGACGTGTTGTGGCCGCTTTCCAGCTCGGACAACTGCTCGCCGATCCGGCGGGCAGTGTCCTCGGTCTCCCATGCGGGAGCGTGGCCGGTGGCCTCGTCGGGCGCGAGGTCCACTGGATCACCGATGGCCCACCGCAACTCTCCACCGTGCTCGTCGGTCCACACGGCCAACGTGATGGCGTCGAGGCGGGGCCGCCCCCCGAGGTAGCTGATCGAGGTCTCCACGCCGTGGCTGCGCAGCTCGGCTTGCAAGCGCTGGATGGCGCGTTGGCCACGGGTCATCGCATCCAGGATCTCGCCTGCGGGCGTTCCAGGAAGGGGATGCACCACGGGGAACTCCTCTGATCGGGACGGGACGGGCCGGGGCCCCGGGAATCTGTCCGGCGCGACCTGGGGGTAGGTGGCGGGTGCCAGTGAGTGTCCCGGGACCCCGGCGTTGGGCAGACCTGGTGACCCGCCATGTACGGGGATGGGCGGCGTGGTCACGGTGGGAGTGGGCCTGCCGGGGGGTTAGTTCGTGAAGGGTGACGCTCGTACAGCGGGATGTTCGGCGAGGCGTTCGGCGGCTGCTACGCGCTCGATCATCGGGACTTCCTTCGGGTCGGAAGTGCGAGGTCAGGTGCTGTGGGCCAACCATCTCAACTGGAGGGAGGTCTGGTCACGGACGGTAGTGTCCAGGTCTTCCGGACAGCTCCACGTCGCGCTGAGCTGCTGGAACATCTGGTTGAGGCGGCGCTTTTGGACGATCCGGCGGCTTTGGCCAAGCCGCCGCGAGGCGGGGTGCGGTTACCGTGATGCGTGGAAGCCACCGCCACAGGAGCACAGATGGCCGCAATCCCCAAGTCAGGCTCACGGGCCCAACGCGAGGCTCTGCGCGAAGAAATGCTGGCGCGCGGGTGCCGCCACGCGGACATCGCCGCGGAGATGCGAGCGCGCTGGCAGATGCGCCCGCGCGAAGCATGGCGCCATGCGTACGGCTGGACCTTGCAGCAGCTCGCGGACCGCGTAAATGTGCCGGCAGCGTCCGGGCCTGATGGGGCTTTGGCCACGGACGCCTCGCTCGTCGGCAAGTGGGAAAAGTGGCCTCAGGGCGGCCGGCGCCCCACGGCGCGAGCGCTCGTTCTGCTCGCCGAGGTCTTCGGCTGCGAGGTAGACGAACTGCTCGATCTGGACGACCGACGCGAGCTTCCCGACGTCGAGTTGCGGCTGATCAGCCGCCCAGACTCCGTCGCCGAACCTCCTGCGGCCACCACTGCGGAACCGGCCGAACAGGTGCTGTCTGCCAGCACAGCCGAGTTCGTCCACCATGCCGCCGCCGAGTCGGCTACCTGGGCACAATGGGCGGAGGCCTCCAACGTGGGCGACATCGCGCTTGAACAACTCCTGTCCGACACACGAGCGCTGGCCAGCAGCTACCTGAGCGGCGACCCGCTCACGGTGTTCGGCGCGGTGCGGGCGCTTCGCGACCGCGTCTTCTCCTTGCTGGAGGGACGGCAGTACCCGCGTCAGAGCACGGATCTGTATGCCGTGGCCGGCTACTTGTGCGCCTTGCTGGCATGGATCAGCTCCGACCTGGGGCAGATCCGAGACGCAGATACCCAGGGACGCACCGCGTGGTTGTGCGCCGAGTTGTCGGGAAGCAACGACCTGCGGGCGTGGGTCCTGTCCACCCGAAGCAAGATCGCATTCTGGGACGGGCGGCTGCGTGAGGCGATCGGCTTCGCTCGCCGCGGCGCCAGCTACCAGCCTCAGGGGACGGCAGGGATCCTGCTGGCCTGCCAGGAAGCCGACGCCTGGTCCACCCTGGGCGCGGGAGGCGAAGCGCGAGAGGCGATTGTCCGAGCGGCGGACGCTCGCGGCCAGGTGGCTGGGATCGACGAAGTCGCCGGCATCTTCTCCTGCTCGGACTTCCGCCGATCCAACTACGCTTCGGCGGTCCTGCTGCGGATCGGTGCTCCAGCAGAGGCGCTGCGCGAAAGTGAGGAAGCGCTGAGCAGTCGACAGCCACAGGCGTACGGCACGGCCGCCCAGGTCCGCATCGTGCAGGGATTCGCTCACCTTGCGCTGGGGGAGCCCGATGGGGCTGCGCAGGCGCTGCGGTCGGTCCTTGCGCTGCCTCCACAACGGCGGCTCGACACGCTCACCCGCCGGGTGCGAGAGCTGGCCGTCGCCTTGGCCCGCTCTCCGCTGGCCGACAGCGGTCCAGGGCGTAGCCTCCAAGCAGAGATCGAAGCGTGGAGCCTGGAGTCGCTGCCTCGCGCACTCGCCCTTGCCCCTGGGAAAGAACTGGCCTGAGGAAATACGATCATGACTGAGCAGCACATGGCGGATCACTGGTGGTGGCGTCCCGGCTGGAGTCGCGGACGGCGCTTCTACACCTGGCACCTCACCTTCCAGCACGCCCCGGAAGTCCATCGGATCGCCGACGAATACCGCCAGGGCCTGGCCAAAATCGAGGGCCTTGACCTCGTCCCCGACCAATGGCTGCACCTGACCATGCAGGGACTCGGCTTCACCGATGAGGTGGACGAGCATGACGTGCGAGCGATTGTCCAGGCGGCGACCCGCCGCCTTGCCGCGATCCCTGAGTTCGAGCTGAAGCTCGACCGGCCCCGTATCACCCCGGAAGCTATCCGCTGGGAAGCCACGCCTGCGGCCCCTCCGGCAGCTGTGCGAAGCGCCATCAGGGAGGGCATCGCCGAAGTATGGGCGAGCGTCCCGGAACCGGAGGACGGGTTCGCCGCCCACGTGACGATCGCCTATAGCAACGCGAGCGGCCCCGCGGCCCCTGTCGCCGCTGCCCTCGCCGAGGTGAACACCGCACAAGCATCGGCTCGAATCGACAGCGCTGAGCTGATCGTGCTGGGCCGCGACCGGCAGATGTACGAGTGGGAACCGTTCGCCTCGGCGCCACTGGCCAGGCGCTAACACCGCCGGGCCATGACGTTGCGCGTCGCCATTACCGGCCACTGCGGTCTGCCGCCCGTCGTCGAGCAGCTCGTCGACCGCGAGCTCCGCGACGCCCTCACCGACCTCGACCACGGTCATGGTCTGGGACATCATGAACCCCTTCTCGTTGGTCGGCTTGGTGGCCGTTTACAGGCGCTGGTGGTCGCGGATCTTGTGGCACATGTCGGTGACGGCCTTGACGATCAGCTCGGGCTCGTCGACCTGGATGTTGTGCGCGGCCCGCTCGGCAACGATCAGCGTGCTGTCGCTGGACAGGCTGGCCAGGTCGGCTTGGATGCGTGCCCAGACGCGGTTATAGCGCTCGGCCACGTCCGGCGACCGGCTGGCGAAGTATTCGTAGTAGTAGGTGCCGGGGGCCGGGTACGGGGCCTTGGAGATGACCGTCAGCGGCATGCTGCCGAAGTGCGTGCGCTCGGCCTCCAACGCCGTGACCACTCCTGTCCGGCCCAGATCCTCCTGGACCTCCGCACGGCGCTGCCCGCTGGTGAGCTCCAGGGCTAGGCCCAGCTCGACCATCTCGGCCGGGAGCTGGTGCCGCATCCGGCGCAGCAGGTCCGGTTCCTGGCCTCGCCGGATCGCCAGACGAAGCCGGGCGCGGACCAGGCCGCACGGCGTCAGGGCGTAGGTCAGGGCCTTCTGCCAGTGCCGCAGGGGCCCGTACTGCCACCGGCCGAACTCCTCGGCCATCCAGGTCATACGCTCGGAAGGCGCGTCGACCAGCGCCATCCCCGCGACCTGGCCGCGGTGGCGGGCCGCGTAGAGCCGGGCGATCTCCCCGCCCATCGAGTGGCCGACGATCAGGTAGGGGCCGGACTCCCCGGACGCCTCCAGGACCTCGTGCAGTTCGTCGGCCAGCGCCGAGGCGCCGCGCCACTCCCACCATGGCGCGGGCTGGCTCCAGCCGAGTCCCGCCCGGTCGTACTGCCACACCCGCTGGCCGGGCGCCAGTCCCCGCCGGACGTTGACCCAGCCCAGGCCGTTGTCGGTCATGCCGGGCAGGATGACGACGGTCGGGCCGCCTTCGCCTTCGGCCTGTACATGCAGGCGGCGGCCCCGGACGGTGACGAATCGGCCGGGCGGGGGAAACCGCCGGCTGTCTGCCCGTTCGCTGAATGCCTGGTAGGCGGCACTGGCGATACCGGCCGCAGCAGCGGTGATGGCAGCCGCAGTGAGCCATCGAGGGGGCACGTTCACTCCTCTGGTCGTCGTGATGCGGGGCGTAGACCTCATTCTTGGAGCACTAACTGACGTTGCGCAGGCCGCCCGGGGGCCGACAACGCGGTTGCCGGGTGGCAAGTTCGATCGGCCGGACCCCGTCGCCTCTGGCCACCCTGGCGCGCAGTTCGGCAGGAGACGTTGCACACGCGAGGCTGACCTTGTCACCCGCCGTGTCGCGACGGAAGCGATGAAACCGCCCCCGGCCCCGTCCATCACGATCCAGCCCTCGATGGTGAACGGCTGCGGGATATCCCACCTCATCCGTCGACCACCGCAGGTACGGCTGTCCTCCAATCGCTGGCCAATGTCCGGCCGTTATCCGTGACGACCCGAAAGCCTCCGCGCTCCGGCGTCACCAGCGCCCGGCGGTCGCTGCCCTTGAAGACCTCCAACGCCGGCGCAAGAAGGCCCGGCCTGACGTACCGCCTCTCGCTCAGGGTGATCCGCACGCTCATGACGAGCAGTGCGGTAACCCCGTGATCGAAGCCGCTCCACGACGGCGGCGAGGTCCCTGGTCAGCTTGTCGGCCTGTTCGTCATTGATCTCGGCGGCTGTGGAGGTCATGAACTCAGGGTGAGCCCAGCTCGGCCGCGACTCCACCGCCTTGCGGATGCTTGCGGAAAAGCCTCTACCCGAGGGCCTCCAGGCCCTGGCTTACGCCACAGCCCGCGACGGGAACGCCTGCCGGAGGGCTCTCGCCGAGGCCGAGCAGGCGGTTGCCGCGAGCGAACGCGCCGCCTCCCCGCCCCGGCCCTGGGTGTTCCCCTTCACCGCCGCGAAGCTGGCGGGCTACCGGGCGCTGTGCGCGGTCCGGCTCGCCCAACCCGGTGAGGCGCTCACCGCGTTCTCCGAATCGCTCACCGCGACGCAGCCAGCCGAAAAACAGCGTGCAATCCTGATACTGGAAATCGCGGCGGTCAAGCGAATGAAGGGCCAGTTCGACGAGGCGTTCACCCTTGCCGCTACGGCACTGTCGACGGGTGTCCTGTACGGGGCCGAGGGGTCATCCAGGCCGCTAGGAAGTTCCGCACCTCCTACACCGGCCCGGTCCTCCCGGCCGTCCGCACGTTCGATCAGCGGCTGCTGGCCGCCATGGTCGGCTGACACAATCCGGGCATGATGTGGCGCATCGCCACCGGCCACCGCGCTCTCCCGTCCGCCGTCGAACAGCTCGTCGACCGCGAGCTCCGCGACGCCCTCACCGCCCTCGACCACCAGGAGGTGACCGGGCTGTCGTGCATCGCGGACAGCGCCGACGCCCTCTTCGCCCGCGCTGTCCTCGACGCCGATGGGCTCCTGGAGGTCGTGGTGCCCGCCCACAAGTACCGTGAAGGATTTCCCGCCGAGCATTGGCCCACCTACGACGCCCTGTTCGCCGCCGCTCGCCAGGTCCACGAGATGGACGTCGTCGAGTCCACCAGCCAATCCCACCAGGCCGCCTCCGAGCGCATGCTCGAACTCGCCGACGAACTGTGGGCGGTGTGGGATGGCCTGCCCGCGCGCGGCTTCGGAGGCACCGCTGACGTTGTAGCCGCCGCCCGCGATCGAGGACTCCCGGTTCGGATCTTCTGTCCGGATGGTGCCACGCGCTGAGCGACCTATCAGTGTCCAGAGGCAGCCATGAGCGAGTAGGGGTGTCGACTCGGCACCGCTTCTCATCGCGCCGCCTCCAAGCGGACCTTCGCAAGAAGCTCGGAGAGGGTGGCGGCCTCTGTCATTCGCTGGTCTGGGTGGCGTGCCGTCCATGTGATGCCGTCGAAGGTGGCTGACCAGTCGGGAAAGCCCTCCAGGACGGTGGCGTCCGCCGCGTGCCCGTCTTCCACTGCAAGCCTCCAGCCTGCTCTGGCTGATGAAGTCGTGTGGTAGTGATCGAACGCTGAATGGTGGGACGTCACCAGAGCTTGCTCGGGGACGTTGCGGGGCCTAGCGTGAAGCAGTCAACGTCCCCAAACGCCCCCGCGGGATCACGCCTATGGCCAACGAACGCCTGCGCGCCGCCCTACTGGCCAGCCCCTTCACCGAAGAGGCGCTGGCCGCTCACCTGGGTATAGACCCCAAAAGCGTCCAGCGCTGGATCACTCGGGACGTAACGCCTCGCCGAGCCACAGCTCACGAGGCAGCGCAAGCGCTGAACGCCCCTCTCGCCTACCTCTGGCCCGCATTGGCGGCCGACCCTCCCACCGCCTCAGAAGCGGAGATCGTGCGCCTGTATCCGCACCGCTCGGCCACTCCCCGCCAGCTCTGGCTTGATCTCCTCACCCGCGCCACCAGCCACGTGTGGCTGTTCGCCAACGCGAGCCTCTTCTTGCCAGAGGACAACCCGGAGTCCATCACCGTGCTGATAGACAAGGCCGCGGCCGGCATGTCGGTGCGGATCATGATGGGCGACCCGGACACGCCCGAGATGGCGCTGCGCGGTGTGGAAGAGCGGCTCTACGACGCGATCCCCGGCAGGATACGGATGGCCCTGGCCTACTACAGCCCCTTGATTGACGTGCCCGGCATCGAGTTCCGGCTGCACCGGACGTCTTTGTACAACTCGATCTTCCGCTACGACGACGAGATGCTGATCAACCAGCACATCTACGGCACCTACGGCTACATTGCGCCGGTCCTGCACCTGAGGAGGGTCGACGGAGGAGACTTCTTCGATACCTACATCCGCAGCTTCGAGCGAGCGTGGGAAACCTCTTATCCGATCCAGGAGTCGAACTTCCACCAGCAGAGGCAGGTTCGGCTGTCCGACAGCGCAACGCCGCCTACGCCGCAGTCACCCGAGCTTGAATCGCGGTGACCGCGCGCACAAGAGCCGCCACATCGACCAAGTCGGGGAAGGCCGCCTCGGCGCCCTCGGCCAGCAGCTCCGCCATCGTGTTCGGCCCGGTAGCCACACCGATCGCGACAGCACCACCATTCAGTGCTGCTTGGACGTCACGAACCGTGTCGCCGATCAGGATGGTCGTCGACGTCTGAAGGTCTACGCCGTACTTGGCGCGGGCCCGCTTCCGAGCCACCTCTACCAGGTTGGCCCGCACGATGTCGTCGGAGCCGTACCCGCCGACCTCGAAGTCGAGCCCTTGGTGTAGCTCGAACGCCTCGACCTTGACGAACGCATTGGGTTGGATGTTGCCGGTCAGCACGGACTGGATAACTCCCGGCACCCTGCTGAGCGCGGTGATCGCCTCCTGCGCGCCGGGCAGTCCGTAACCCAGCTCGCGCAGCCGGTCGCGGCGCGCGGCTAGTGAGGCTTGGAGGACCTCGGGCAGCCGCGTCATGTGTGACTCGGTGGCCTCGACCCCATGTCGTGAGAGGAGGTTTGTCATGATCTCCAGATCGGTACGACCGTCAGTCTCAGCTCGGAATTCCGCAGGCCGTCCGGTGAGCAGCTCGAACGCCCCGGCGTACGTCTCCTTGCTCACGCCACCGTTCTCGATGAGCGTGTGGTCAACATCCCACAACACCAGCACAGCAGGTACGGCCGAATCCACGGGGCGTCTCCGATCTGTCAGCAGAGCCCACATCGTAGCCAGCGCTGCTCTCACAGCGCAGAGGAGCAGGGCGATTGGTCATGCCGCCCGTTGGGGTCAGGGTACTCACCCAGCCTTGGGCGTGACGCCGGGGAAGTCCTGGCCGGATTTGCCGCGGGTGAAGATGGTCACCTGGTGGCCGCGCTTGAGAGCCTGCTCGGCCACGCGGCCGAGGAACCAGGTACCCCCAAGGATCAGCATTCGCATGGCCACGATCCTGACTCATGGCCGCTTGGCCCGGCGCTGCAGCTGGCCTGCGCCTATCCCGACGTGGTGGGCGCGGTGGAATACCAGGTCCAGTGGGAGCCGCGCCGTCAGGCCCACTTCACCACACCGCTGCCCGTCGCTGAGGGGCGCGTCCGCCTGCCGGACGAGCCCGGGCTGGGCCGCACCCCGCGCCGGGCGGCGCCATGAGAGCCAGCGAGCACGGGCCGGTCATCACGGTCAGCGGGCACGTCCGCCACACCAGCAGCCCCACCAGTACGGGGTTCGGTACGGGGCCAGCTGTAGCGGACGGTCTGCACCTGGTGTGCGCTGCGCGGTTGGACGGCTACGACACCTTCCTGTCCGGCGAACTCCTCCTGCCCGACGGTCGGCAGGTGAACGTCCGCATCCTGTCCTTCGACGACCTCACCGTGCTGCTGCCCCGCCAGCAGGTGCCCAACTGGGCCGACGGGCAGGCGTGGAACGGCACCCTGCGCCTTCGCGCGGCCAGGAAAGCCGCCGTCCCCGACGACGTCGCCGAGGCGATGCGCGCGGCGGGCCTGGTCGAGGCCGCCTACGATCCGGCCGAGCTGACGCATCTGCTGACCTGGCTGGCCGAAGCCGCCGATCCGCAACTGCGCCGTCAACGCCTGACCGTGATCGTCGCGTCGTTGGCCGCACGCACCACCGCCGGCTCAACTGCCGAGCCGTGCGATCCTACCGGGGCCGCATGATGGCCACCCCGCCACCGCTCGGGCCCGCCCCGCAGCTGATCACCCTGGACATCGGCTACACGCTGGGCGCCCCGGGCGGCTCCTCCCTGACCGTCGTGCTCGCCGAGGACCTCCCGCTGCCCGAGGCCGAGGCCCGGCGAATCGTCCAGTGCCACCTGCACACCCTGGACGTACTGGACGACGAGACCATCAGCCGGGTAAGCCAGGACCTGCACATCCCCGCTGGCGCCTTCCCCCGCGATCACCGGCTACCCCGCTTCGACTTCTGGCCGGGCGCGATCGAGGCGGTGGCCGAGCTCGCCCGGCTGCTTCCGGTGGCCACGCTGTCCAACATCACCCGCGCCGACGACGCAGCCTCGGCGGTCGCCCAGACGCTACGGCCCTACCTCAGCGGCCACCACCCCTCCTACCTGCTGGGTTACGCCAAACCCGACCCGCGCGCCCTGCGCGCGGTGGCCGCCGCCCACGGCGTGTCACCCGAACAGATCATCCACCTGGGTGACAGCGTCGAGTGCGACGTACGCACCGCCCTGCAGGCCGGCGCCCGCGCGGTATGGATCAACGAATGGATCACCGATCATCCGCTGGCCCTGCCAGCCGAGCTGGCTGATGACGCGGGGCGCCTGCACGTCGCACCAACATTGACCGCCGCTGTCGCCTACGTGCGTGGCCTGCTGAACCCCTCCACACCGCCATCACCGACACTGGACAACAAGGGAGTCGTTCTATGAGCAAGTTCGCCGGCACCGCCCGCTACTACCGGCTGTATCGGCTGGGCATCCCGGCCGAGGCCGTTCAGCTGCTAAGGGCCGAAGCAGACCGCCTGGCGCCGACGCGCCGCCTGCTGGACCTGGGAACGGGAACCGGCCAGGTGCCCGCCGCCCTGCACCAGACCTTCACCGAGATCGACGCCGTCGAACCGGACGCTGACATGGTCGCCCAGGCCAACGCGGCCCTGCGATCCCTGATCCCGGAGGTGCGCCTGCACCACCAGCAGGCCGAGGACTTCACCCCGCCCTATCTCGGCTGGCGCGCCGACCTGGTGACGATCTGCCGCGCCTTCCACTGGATGGATCAGGACGCGCTGCTGAAGAAGCTCGACACCTACGTGGCCGAGTCCGGCGTGGTCGCCGTGATGGGCGACGGCAGCCTGTGGACCGCCCGAAACCCCTGGACCGACGCGCTGCGCACACTCATCCAACACTTCCTCGGTGAACAGCGCCGCGCCGGCGACCAGACCTACGCCCACCACGACCGGCCGTACGCGCAAGTGCTGGCCGACTCGGCGTTCTCCCGGGTGAGCGAGCACCCCATCGCGCTCAAGCGCGTCTGGACGCCGGAGCAGGTGATCGGCTACCTGTATTCGACCTCGTTCGCCGCCCGGCCGTTGTTCGGCGAGGCGATCGAGGAGTTCGAGGAGGAGGCGACGACGCTGCTGCAGGAGTTCGCCGCAGGCGGCCCGCTGCTGGAGGAGGTCGAATTCCAGGTGGTGCTGGCTCGCCGCCCCACCCAGCGCTGACACCCTCCGTCCCGGACGGGACCCCGGCCCAGCCGCGGCCGAACCCGTCCGGCACCTGTTTCTGCCGACCGGCCGCTCCCGGCTGGAGGCCGCCCGAGCGCGAGGCCATCCGCGAGGCCACCTGGAAGGCCTGGACGCCGCCGCCCCCGTCATCACCGACGACATGCTCCACACCATCCTGCGGCGCAAGGCTCGCCGGCTCGGTGTCGCCTGCGGGGCCGGTTCCAGTGCGGAGGTGGACGGCGATGCCAGTGGTTAAAACCTCCACACGAAATGACTGGGTGAGCGTTTCTGCAGGGAAACCACGGGCCCCGGGGGCGAACGCCCCCGAGGCCCGTTTTCATTGATCCACCAAGAAGGCCCGCAGCCCGTCCGGGCTGCGGGCGCCGTTGCAGCGCAAGGGGGTCAGTACCGCAGGTGCGCGGCGGTCACTCCGCCGTCCGCGCCCGCGCAGGCAGCCTGTAGCGCCGCCTGGTGCACCTGCTCGGCGGAACGGCCGGCCAGCGCGACGGGGCTTCCGGTGAGGGTGTACCACTCCTCGGCCCCGGTGTACTGCACCTGCACCCGGACCGCCTGGGCGTCGTCGACGGCGGCTTCGGTACGGATGGTGAGGTCACCGGTCACCACCCCGACCTCCTGGGTCATGACGCCGCCGGACCCGGCGGTGACCTGGTCTTCGTAGTGGGTGTTACCGGCCATGGCGGGCGCCGTCGGCCGGGCAGGTGTCCAGCATCCCGGCCAGGGCGGTCTTCTCCTCGGCCGTCACGGCCAGAGCGTAGCGCTGCTTGATGTCCACCCAGGCCCGGGAGTAGGTGCACCAATAGCCGCGCAGCGCGGGCTTCCACTGCGCGGGGTTCTGGTCGCCCTTAGCGCGGTTGCTTGCCGCGCTGACCGCGATGAGCTGCGGGTTTTGCAGGTCGTTCGCGAAGGCCTTGCGCTGGGCGGTGGTCCAGGTGTCGGCTCCGCTGCGCCAGGCGTTCGCCAGGGGCACCATGTGGTCGATGTCGACCTGGGAGGCGGCGGTGAGAGTACGGCCGTCGTACTCGGAATACCAGCTGCCGGCCGTCGCGCGGCACTGCTCGTCGCGCTGGACGCCCTGGCCGTCGCGGGCCAGCACAACCTCGCGGGTGTCGCACGCCTCTCCTTGGCCGCTCCAGTGCGGGAACTTGGCGCGGCTGTAGCCAGTCATCGGTCGCGGCTCTGCCACCAGCAGGACATCCAGTGCCGTCCGGGCGTTCGCCGCGGTGATGGGGGTCGGCAGCCCGGCCGGGTGAGCGGGGACCAGAGCGCTGCGGGCAGCGGCGCCAGCGGGGGTGGCGAGGACGGCCAGAGCGAGGGGCAGGGTGAAGACGGCGGCGGTGCGCCGCATCCAGGTAGACATGGATCACAGCTATCAGAGATCGTCGCTCTATGTGCTGCATCTGTGACTTTGAGTACCCGGAGTGGTGTGGGCGGTGAAGTAGGTCCTGCCGCCAGAGGCAGCGGTGAAGACCTCCCCTGCCTCGTCAAATAACTAATGTCGGCAGACGTGCGCCATGCCGACACGGCGCGGAGGCCGCGTCGTCCGCCGATCCACCCGACGCTACGCCGCAGAGTTCGACCTTCCCTCAACGAGGCCACCCCGCTGGCGCGCGGGCCGGTATGTGGGGTGCGCCGCGGCGGCTGTCAGCGGCGGTTGGTGGAGAATGGCAGCCGGTCCAGGCGGCGGGCGACGAAGCAGGCCAGGTAGCCGGCGAACAGGTGGGTAAGCAGCGGCGACAACTCCTCGCGCGCCACGCCGCGTAGCGGCAAGACGACTTCGGCCTGCTCGGTCAGGGCCATGTCACGGTCGTCGACCACGGCGATCACGGTGCGCCCGTAATCGCGGGCGCGGGTGGCCACCGCCAGTGCCCGGTCGCGGCTGCGGCCCGGCGCGGCGATCACGAAGGTCGGCATGTTGCGGGGGCGGGCCAGGACCTCGACGTGCTCCCACTCCTCCAGGTCCTGGCCAGCGGCGAACACGCCGGCGGTTTCGATGAGTTTGGCGGCGGCGAACAACGCGGTGCCGTAGCCGGGTCCGCTGCCGGTCATCATCATCACCGGTGCGTCGGCTATCCGGTCGGCGAGTTGTTCGCAGCGCCGCTCCACGGCGGCGACGGTGGCCTCCACGGCATCGGCGGCGTCTAGCACTTCCTGCTCCAGGACACCCTCTTGCGCCGCTTGGTGGCCGCGTACCCGGCCCAGCTCGATCGCGATCAGTAACAGGCCCAGCAGGCTGGCCTGGTAGCTCCGTATGCCGGGACAGGGCCGAACACCTGCCAGGGGCAGCAGTAATGCGGCGTCGGCTGCCTGCGCCAGAGGGCTGTTCGCAGTGCCGGTGACGGCCAGAGTGCGGGCGCCGTGCTCACCGGCCCGTTCCAACGCCTGGATGACGCGCTGGTTGCAGCCGGAAGCGGAGATACCGATCATCACCGCGCCTTCGGGCAGCGCTTTCGCCTCTTGCCAACAGGTGCCGTACTCCAGCATGCGCAGCGCGCTCACCGGCTCACACGGCAAGCCCGCGAACTGATGGAAGGCCATCTGCGTGGCCACGGCGGCATGGTAGGAGTCGCCGCTGCCAGTGAGATAGACCCTCGAAGCCGTCGCTCCGGTACCGCCTGACAGCAGGTCGCGCACCTGTGCCAGTGCAGGACCGTGCAGGTCGCGCAGGTCGTCGGCCAGGGCACCGCTCTGGCGGAGCATTTCCTGCAGGGTGTAGACCGGCTGGGAGGGGGAGGTCATCGCAGGCTTCCTCGCCTTCTGATGCGCGGGTGGCCGCTGGTCGGCGGTGGTCGACGTCGATCATCAGGCAAGCCCGCGCACGATCTGGACGTAGGCCTTGACCTTGTCAACGTCGATGGGACCGCCCCAGCCGTCGCGTTCCAGGCAAGTGCCGACGAACGCGCCGTCAGCCCCGTCAGCCGAGGCCAGCAGCCGGGCGGCGTTGCCGTGATGGGTGTGTCCGGCCAAGATGATCGGCAGTGCGGGAACGGCGGCGCGTACCGCTGCGATCATCTCCAGCGTGACGTCGTCGTCGGGGTGACACAGCGACACCGCATCCGCGCCGACCTGCCGGGCGGCCTGAGCGACCTGAGCCACCGTCTTGCCGCCGCCGAACCAGGTGTAGTGCATCGACTCCACCTCAGCGATGATCTTCACATTCCAGGCGTTGATCTTCTTGCGGTAGTCCATCACCGCCAGCGGGTCGGCCTGGATCATGCCGTGTGTGCTCAGTGTGGCTCCCACGATCGCGCCCACCCGCACGAAACCGCCACCGGCGACCTTGGCCACGGCCAGCGACGCTTGCACCGCGTTGCGCATCAGCTGCACACCCACCTGAAAACCGGAACCGACGGCGTCGGCGACGGCGCGCGTGATGAGAGTGATCGCGGCGATCCGCGCCGGGTCACTCTCCTCCCCCACGGCGTAGACCCGATCCACGGTCTGGATCAGGCAGCCGTCCGCCCCGCCGTCGTACAGCGCCCGCGCCGAGTCCACGGCCGTGCCCAGGATCTGCTCAAAGCTACCGTCGTGGTGAAACGGCGTACCAGGCAGCGGCTTCAGATGAACCATTCCCAGGATCAGTTTGCCGCTGGGCCAGCGCGGCTCGTCCTGCTGCACCATATTCACTCCCCAACCACGGGCGGACGACGAGATCAACGAGCCTGAACTCAGACTCTCATCCCGCCCGCGGGTCGAACAGACCCGTCGCAGTGACCAACCGCTACGACCATCCAGGCCTGGTGCGGCGTCGATGCGGTCAGGGCGGGATTGTGGATCTGTTGGGTCCTGGGTCGGTAGCCTGCGTGGGTGGCCGGTGAAGCAC
Source organism: Nonomuraea sp. NPDC026600 (assembly GCF_040638335.1). Lineage (NCBI taxonomy): Bacteria > Bacillati > Actinomycetota > Actinomycetes > Streptosporangiales > Streptosporangiaceae > Nonomuraea > Nonomuraea sp. NPDC026600. The sequence continues at coordinate 185,671 of NZ_JBEZYD010000018.1, read as the reverse complement.
CAACAGCATCATTTGGCCCCTCTCTCGTGCTCAGCGACGGTGAGCTGTCGGCGTTGGAGGTGGCCTTCGACCTCGGTGGTATGCGTGAGACACCTATCCACTTGGCTGATGGCCTCATGAATCCGAATTGGCGACTGTCCACTGGTCGTGGCCAGTTCGCGCTCAAGCGAGTCATCGACGTGCCGGTGGAGATCGCGCGACGTAACCTGCATGTGATCGGGCTCCTGGCCCGCGAAGGCATACCGGTCTGCGCCCCCGTGCCGTCTACGAGTGGAGATCTGGTCGTCGAGGTAGGTGAGCACGGCTACAGCCTTTTCCCGTGGGTGGCGGGCAACCACGTGCGCGGTACCGCTCTCACGCTGACGCAAGCGGAGGAGCTTGGCGCTCTGCTCGGCAGGATCCACCGATCCCTCAACATGCTGCCCGGCGAGGCTGGTCTTCCGGGTCTTCCTCCGAAGGTACGCGCCAGTGTCGAAGCGCCGGAAACGGCGCTGGCCGAGGCCGACAGGTTCGCCTGCATCATCAGGGCCAAGAACACCGCAGACGCCTTCGACGAGCGCGTTCTTGAGTTTGTCGAGCAGCGCAAGGTGCTGGTGAACAAGTACGCCGGCACCCGCCCGCCCGACGATGCGCCGCAGGGTCCGCTCGGTTGGACGCATGGCGACTACCACCACTTGAACATGATCTGGCGAGATGGGCAGGTGGCGGCGGTTCTCGATTGGGACCGGATCCGTGTGCAGCCCCTGGCTGCCGAGGTCACCCGATCGGCCATGCTGCTGTTCGCACTCGATGTTGGTCCGCTGGATCTGCGTCGGGTGACGGCTTTCGTGTCCGGCTACCGGCGGGAAAGCCCGGTGACGGTGGCAGAGCTGGCGGATGCGGTTGAGCGACTGTGGTGGACGAGGATGTGCGATTTTTGGCAGCTGGTCTTTCACTACGACCGCTGTAACCACACCACCGATCACCTGTTCTTCTCCGCGACGGCGCTGTTGCACTGGTGGAGCGACCACCGTCAAGAGGTGCAGGCCGCGTTCGCCGTCGCTTAGGTCGAGCCCCGCTGACGCTCCCGTCGGTCCATGCCGATGCCGTCCGTGAAGTCGATCGGCCCGCATTGGCCCTGACAATCGACGTGAGGAATGTGGGCATAGCTCCCGATCGGCCAAGCGCCTTCCGCGCCCTGGCTTCAGGTGACGATATCTCCCGCTGTCGCAGGGACTGGGCCGGCGCAAGAGGGATCGTCAGCTGAAGGCACGTACGCGGAAGGCGTTGCGGATGCCGGACAGCTTGCCAGGCAGGCGTACGCCGCGTTGGATGTGCTGGTGTCGGAACGGAGCGGGTGAGGCTGGATGCGAGGGGGCGTGGATGACACCTCGGGGGACGCCGGTGGCGGCCCCTTCAGTCCGGTGCGCGCGGCGCACCAGGATCACGACAGTGTGGTGGAGCTGACCCGGGAGCTCGTACGTGTTCCCAGCCGGGGCGGCATCGACGCGTACGAGCCGGTGCTGGACCACATGGCCGGTTGGCTGGCCGCTCACGGCCTGCCGTGCGCGCAACTGGCGGGCCCGGGCGGAAGCGTGGTCGCGCTGGTGTGCGAGGTGGTCGGCGACGCCCCGGGCCCTTGTTACGTGCTGGACGCCTGCCTGGACACCGCGCCGTTCGGTGATGAGGCGGGCTGGGCCTACCCGCCCACCTCCGCGAAAGTCCATGACGGATGGCTGCATGGCCGGGGCTCCTCGGACTCCAAGGCCGGGGCGGCGATCTTCGCCCATATCGCCGCCCGGCTCCGCCAGGCGGCCCGCACCTGGCGGGGCAGCGTGGTGTTGCTGTTCGACGTCGATGAGCACACTGGCGGCTTCGGCGGCGCGAAAGCCTTCTTCGAGGGGCAGGCTGTGCCGCGCCGCGTCGACGGGGTGATGATCGGCTATCCCGGCCTGGCCCACGTCGTGACCGGTGGCCGCGGCGTGCTGCGCGCCCGCGTGCAGGTGCACGGCATCGCCGCCCATTCCGGCGGCAGCAGGGCCGCGCCGTCGGCCATCCTCAAGGCAGCCGAGGCGACTAGGCGCCTGCACCAGGCGCCGCTGCAGGGTCCCGGCGGGCCCGGCTTTCCGCTGCCGCCGAAGCTGACCGTCACCGCGATCCACGGCGGCGAGGGCTACTCCACCATCCCCGACCTGTGCGTCCTTCACATCGATGTCCGCCTCACCCCGGCGTTCGAGGCCGAGCAGGCGCTGGACCTGCTGCGCTCGACGCTCGCCGGCCTGGACGCGGATTGGCCGGACACACCGCCGACCGACCTGTCCATCACCACCCAGTGGCCCGCCTTCGCCCTCCCCGAACACGAGCCGCTGCGCGCGGCGCTGCTGGCGGCGGCCAAGGCCACCGGGCTCCACCCGCAGGCCAAGGTGGCCGGGCCGTCCAACATCGGCAACTACCTGGCCGGGCTGAACATCCCCGCGATCGCCGGGTTCGGCGTGGACTACCGTGGCCTGCACGCCACCGACGAGCAGATCCGCCTGGACTCCATCCCGCCCGTCCAGGCCACCTATCACCGAGCCCTGCTGTCGCTACTGCCAGCCTGCTGACCGGCGGCGCACCCGGCTGCGACGCCCTTTGTCGGCCACCAGGATCTCGCCCACGTCCTGACCGCCCACATTCAACAGTGGGACGCGGCGGGCCGACCCGGCATCAGCGACTGGACCGTGGGGTTCGCCTGGTCGTCCGATGCCCACGCTGCGTCACTGCGGCATCCCACCGCCTGGGCTCGCTGACCACGATCGTTGCCTCTCCCTGTCACCAGCGGCGGGTGATGGCGCGGGGTCACGTGCCAGAGGAGGACATGTCCGTCGGCGGCGGTTGCATCGGCAGGCCGAGCGGGCTGGCGCCCAGTAGGTCCATTAGGCACGCCGCCCACAGGTGCTTGGCCTGATCAACATCGGCCTCGGTCAGCCGATCGGCGTCGGCCAGAGCGCCCGAGGCGAGCAGGTTCGCCCAGGCGGCCCGCGCCGGCCGGTCTCGATCACATGATCGGCACAGTTCGGCCAGACCGCGGCCCCACCGGCGCAGGTCCACCGACATGAGGCTGTTTGCCCGCAACGAGAGCAAGGGGGCAGCTCGTCGGTGTCGACCGTGTGCATGGCGACTCCGGGCTGATCATCCATCGTGCGACGGTAACACCACCATGGGTGACAGAGGGAGGGTCTGCTTCGGCTCCTCAGACAGCCTCACCTGGCTTTGGCCGGGTCGGCCCGTAGAGAGATTCCGTACGGAATCCGGCGTCTAGCGTTGTCGGGCCTGGTCGGAGAATGGCGTGGCTTGACATAAAGAGACATATCGATCAGCGTGACCTGCGGAAACAGCCTGCTGATCGTTATCGCGCCGGACTTATCCCAGCATGTTCGAGCCGAAACAGACGCCGTGATCTACACCGTGAGCTGGTCCGGTAGCGCGTCGGTGGTGTTGATGATCTCGGGCAGCCCATACCGTTCCCGCAGGTCCTCCATCGCCTCCCAGTGCGCCATGGGCGGCTTCTCTCCAGCGGAGATCATGGTGGTGGCCACGTCACGCACGCGGACGATCAGCGAGTGAGCGAGCGCGAGCGTCTGCGTATGGCTGCCCGCGTAGGGCAACGCCACCGCGCCCGCCTCGGTGACCACGGCGATCCGCTGCTCGACCAGCCAGCGCGCGAACGAAGAATCTGCAGGCCGGATCACCACGTGGCTGTAGGCCCCGCTGGACCCGAGCAGAGCGGCGGAGGGGTCGGCCTGCGCCGCCTCGAAGTAGGCGATCAGCAACGCTTTCTCGAACCGCTCGAACGTCATGATCAGGACCCTGCCCGCCTTGCAGTCACCGCCACCCAAGGTGCCGGTCAAGCCCCGGTAGCGGGCACAGCCCCCCACCAGGCCCAACAGCGCTATACGCCGGATTCCGTACGGAATCTCTCTGCGGGCCGGGTCAACGCAACGGCGCGCTTGGGCGCGCGCGGTTCCGCAATTGACAGCGTCTTGGCGGAATCCACTGGCGACCGCAGGATTTCCTGACAGTATGGGGTGTCAGGAAATCCTGACGATCTTCGGAGGGGGGAACGTGGGCTACCAGAGCGACGACGGAAAGCACGAAGGGTGGTGTGCCGCCGTCTTCCCGGACGGCCGGGTCTCGACCGGCTCGAAGAACGGCGGGGCCAAGGTGTACCCGGTCGGGCCGGACGGCCGCATGGGCACCGGCCCCGGGGACGTCGCGGACGGCCGGACCGCGATCGGCTGGCGCGGCCACTGCGAGTGCGGCTGGCAGGGCCCGCTCTGGGAGCGCGTGGCCACCGCAGAGGAGCAGAACACCATCGACCGCAAGATCTGGTGGCCCGACCTCGACCAGTACGGCGACGCCCCGGCCGACGTCCAGGACGCGGTCTGGAACGAATGGGGAACCCACCTCGACCCCAACAGCATCACCGCCGTCCGCAAGGCCGCCGAAGCCGTCCGCGAAGCCGAAGTCCGCCTCGACGCCGCGGTGCGCGCCGCCCGCGACGACGGCCGGTCCTGGACAGAGATCGGCGAGGCGGCCGGCATGCGACGCCAGTCCGCCCACGAACGATGGGCGAACTGACCATGACGGACAACTCCGCCAACCAGAAGAAGGCGCGCGGCGAGCTCGCCCAGCACGCCTTCGAAACCGCAGGCCGCGTCCAGCTGCTCGCCGAGCACATGGAGATCGTGGGCTGGCGCATCGACGGTTACAGCACCGACCAGCTCAAAGAGCTGGCGAACCTGCTCCGCGGCACGGCGATCCGGGCCGCGCTGGCCAGCGACGACGCCACGATCGTCAGCATGGTCATGGGCAAGCCGATGAAGAAGCTCGACCCCGACGAGAACGGATGAGTCATGCGGCAAGGTCTAGACGTCGCGCCACAGGTCGCGGAGCTGCTTTCCTCCGAGGACCTGGACCGGCTCGCCCGCGCGGCCGCCGCCTCCTACGAGTGCTGGATCTGCATGCGACCGGGGAAACTGCCCGAGCTGCCCACAGCCGTGCTCATCATCCGCGACGGCCCGGTGGCCTTAGCCAAGCTCACGCACCAATCCTGTGCACGGTCGGGGCTGATGGACGCGCCCGGCCTGACCGCCGTGATGTCTGACCCCGCCAGGGCGGTCAGCGTCGACGCGGTGGCGGCGTTCCTGCCCTACCAGGCAGGCCACCGCCCAGCCCTGCTGCTGGAGGCCCGCGCGACGGTGAGCACGGACGCCGGACGGGGTGAGCGCGTCGACCGGGTGGCCGGCTGGCTGCTGGAGCACGGCTTGCACCTGGTGGCCGCCACCGGCGGCGAGGTCGAGGCAGCGCCCAGATGGGCCGTGCACCTGCGCGGCGGCGGCACCGGGCTGCGGGTGATCGGGCCGATCGGCGAGCTCTACGACGGCGACCTGCAGGCGGACCCGGCCTGGCAGCGCGAGGCCACCACGCAGGGCCGGCGCCTGCTGCTGGCGGGCGGCGACTTAGGTCTGGACCAGGCGCCGCAGAGCATGGAGGAGGTCATCGCCCGCGTGGACGCCGTCGCCGGGCTGGGACGGCTGACCGGTGGCCTGGTGGCAGTCGAAATTCACTGACCCCGTTCCTCCGGTACCGCGGACCATGTCCCCGGTCCTGGAGACAGCCGCTGCGACGCCTACCCCGGAGGCGTCGACCGATTGGAGCCGCGACGCTGAACACCCCACTCCCCGGCATGCCCGTCCGTGGCCCGGGGCGACTGCTGTCAGAAGTCGTCGTCGCCCAGCTTCGCCGCCCAAAACAGCGTGTTCTCGCAGCCCTGGAGATAGCCGGCCGTGCGACCCTCCTGCCACCGGCGGCCACGCTCGCTGCTGCCGCTCATCGCCTGGTGGGCGTACTCCGCCTCGTTCGCGATGTCGTCCATGCTCGGCGGGCCGTCGAGTGTCGTCCCGCTGATGGGCGATTCGGCCGCTTCGCCCATCACCCACAGCAGGCTGGCCCGCGCACCACGCCTGTGCTCACGCTGCCCGGACTCCTGGTAGTACGGGTCGTCGAGCTCACGCAACTGCGCGGCCAGTTCCTCCCGCGTTCGCGGGGCCGGGGCGTCGTCGAACATGCCGTCGTGCGGCGTGGCGTTCATCGGGACTGCCTCCGCAGTGGGGGACGTGACGGCTACGACATGTACCACCCCGCGCATGATCGGATGCAACTCTTCTCCACAGGATCAAGGCACCCTCTACACGGCCGCACTGCCCCGCCCGAGCCATCTTTGACCCGGTGGTTGCCCCTGCCTGCCCCAGCGATGAGCCATCGACCGGTAGACGTGGCCGCATGAGCAGCAGACACACTCCGTGGGACAAGGAAGCCGCCGCCCGCGTGCAGTCCGCGGCCGCCAAGAACCCCGACAGCCCCAGCGCCCGCGACGGCCTGGACCGCGAAGCGCAATCACAAGCCGACAAGAACGAGGACCAGGAGGACGACCAGGACGACGACGCCGCCTGACACCAGCGCGCCCGATCGTCACCGCGATGCACCCATGCATCTGCGATGTATGGGACGCCGAGTTGCCGAAGATCATGGGCGGAGGTGGGACGATCGGCAGACCTCGGTCCCGTCCTGAAGGGGCTGGGGGCCCCGCGTGCGTGGCCAAGGCCTACCGGGCCCGTGAGAAGTTTCGCCGCCGAGTACGAGGTGATCGTGGCCCAAGCCCGCGCCTAGCGGGGCACCGCGAGCACCGAGCAGCTCGCCGTGGTGGCCGCGTAGCCCCGCTGCGCCCTGATACCTCTGCGCGTCATTCTCGGTGTCGGCCAGGCAAAGTTATCTTCCAGGGGCGCACAGGCACCCACAGCTGCTTCGGTCCGCGATGGCAAGATCGCGCGTATGACGGCTCAGACAGGCACGAACACAGCTTCGGAGCAGGACGCGCCTTCCCCCGGCAAGACCAGCCCCGGCTCCGATCCCTCTCCTGACGACCTCGACTACTACCTCCTGGCACGGTCTGAGGTCCTGCACCTGGCGGACCTGTACGCCTTCCGGCGCGCGCTGCAGCTCATCCACAGCATCATCCCGTGCGACGAGTGCCCCGAGACCATGTTCGCGGACGTCTGGAACAGCCTGACGAACGAGCTGGACCTGGAAAACCGCGATCAGGTATTCGAGGCCGTTCTCCGCCTCGCGGCCAGCATGGTCGACGAGCTGTGCGGCGACCAGCATGGCGAACCCCCGCCCAGCTGTCAGGCGCGCCTGGACGTGCTGCAACGGTACGCAGGCGTCTTCCTGCTTGACCTTCACGCCGCACCAGCCACGCCACGCCGAATCACCGCCGACAGCGGCGAGGCAGCAGGAGTCCCGGCACGCTGACACCCCTGCGCGTCATGGTGCGGTGGCACAGCGGGTGATTCTGTCGGTCCTGCGACGTACAACGGCCGCATGGACACCTTCGATGTCGTCTTGACGTTCAGGGGCCAGGGAAAGGCTCGGCTCGCTGACCAGCGGGAACCCCGTAAACTCCGGATTCCGTTCCAAATCTCTCTGACCCCCGCGAAATCCCAGATAACATGCGAACCCAAGGGTCGAGACCGGGCCGTTGGGTGGTTTGGGAGGTTATGCACTCTCGGGTTTGCCGGAGCCCAAGGCCGTCTGCGGTCAGCCGGGCACCGGGCGGCGCCCAGGACTCGGCGACGGCGGCTGTCCCGGCCCGGCGAGCAGCTCGGACACCTGAGGTTGGGCCGGTACGGAAACCACTACCTCGCGCCCGGTGAGCGCCGCCGTTGGCGTCGGTCGTGATGTGCCAGCATGAGCCGGTGACCAAGCCACTGCCGCGGCCTCACCACCCCGGCGGGGCTTCGGCGCGCTCGTCCTCGCCGGGCGGCTCGAACCGGGCGTAGAAGTCATTCAGCGTCTCGGGCGTCACCGTCAAGGCGTCGGCGTCATCGCGCAGATTGCGTTCGGCCAGCCGCCGCAGCAGCTCGTGGCGGGGCAAGTCGAAGTACAACAGCCGCCACCGGCCCCCAGCCTCCTCGACGAGCTTCTTCCACTCCTGGCGGTCGCGCCGCAGCCACAATCCATGGTCGACGACGACATCCGTCCCGGCTTTCACCAGCTGGGCCAGGCGCTCACGAACCTCAGCGAGCACCGGCGCCTCCCGGGCGAAGTACTCCGGCTCGGGGTAATCCACGCCATAACGGCCGTGACGCCGGTAGACAAGCTCGTCCACCGACAGCCGCAACGCCCCGGCCGGCTCCAGAACCTGCCGGGCGTAGGTGGTCTTGCCCGAACCGGTCAGCCCGACCAGCAAGTACACCACCGGCCGGGTGTCACCGCCGCCGGCCCTCGGCCCGCGCATCTTCGCTGCCCCTGCCATCCCGTCGATCCCCTGGCCCGACGCTGCTGTCCCTTGCCCCAGCTTGCCACGATCCCCGGCCCGGTGCCGCACAGAGCCCATCCCCACCGAACGGAGCCCCGCCGTGATCTCAACTCCCGTGCTCAGCGCTCTGCGCGCCTACATCCGGCACGCCCCCGGCCGCCTGGGCAAAGCGGCACTGATCGAGCAGACGCTGAATCAGCACCTTGAGCGGCGCCCCGTCACCGCCACTGCCCGGACCCGGTTCGGCGCCCTCTTCCCCGTCACCACCAGCGACCTCATCCAGCGCTACCTGTACCTGTTCGACATCTGGGAACCCCACCTGACCGCATGGCTACGCCACCGGCTGCGCCCCGGCGACACCTTCGTCGACGTCGGCGCGAACATCGGCTACTTCACCGTGCTTGCCTCCCGCCTGGTCGGCCCCTCCGGGCACGTCGTCGCCATCGAGGCCTGCCCGCAGTTCCACCAGGCGCTGACCCAGAACCTGCAAACCAACAAGTGCGGCAACGTCCGCAGCGTCAACACCGCGGTCTACGACGCCGCCACGTGCCTGACCTTCTACCTTGAGCACGCGACCAACCTCGGGGCCACCACCATCATCCGCCCCCGCACCGCGCACTCATCCTTCGCGATCCAGGCGCGGGCCCTGCCGCAGATCCTCACCGACACCGAACTCGCTCAGGCCCGCCTGATCAAAATCGATGTGGAGGGAGCCGAAGGCGCGGCCGTACGCGGACTAACCCCGCTCCTCGATCGGCTCCGGCCCGACGCCGAATTCATCATCGAGGTCACCCCCGACGGCTGGACAAGCTCGGACACAGCATCGACGACGTCCTTCAGCCCCTGCTCGCACACGGCTTCCACCCCTACGCTGGCACCAGTCGATCACCGAGATGAGCGACCTGGTCTTCTCCCGCATCGACGCCGACACACTGACGTGAGGTGCCATATCCAGGGTTGAGTGCGCAGGAAACAGCGGCTGGACCGCGGTGACTCCCCGAAGCTCGACGTGGCCAGCGGCGCCGATCGCACGTCCACCGCTGCCGGTGCACATGGCAGACCTTGGTCACGGGATGTCAGCCAGCCGGACTTCTGCGCCACCTCGCTGCCGGAAGCGGTAACCGTGCCCGTCCGCGACCGATTCGGCTCCCTCCAGGGCCTCCACCAGGCGGTGCAGCCTCGGGTAGGGCGAGGCCAGTGTTTTGTCCCGGAGGTGTTCCAAGCGCAACATGTCCAGGACGTTCGCTGCCAGGTTCGCTCCCGCCTGCCGAAATTTCGCGTCGTGCGCGACCGCCCCGGGGCCACGCCAGGCGTTGCGCTGCTCCTCGGGCACGGGGTGATACACCACCAGGTGGTCGCCGCGGTCGAGCGGCAGAACTGCGGCGCCGAAGGCTACGCCCTCCGGCAAACGCCCCATCAGCAAGCCAGCCCGTTCAGTGTTGGGCACCTCCGCGTACTGCTGCAGCGTCGCATCCAGGAACCGGCCAGCCTCCGGCACCACCAGCACGGTGTGCCCATTGAAGGTACCGTCGCTGTTCCAGCAAGGCCCATCCCCGCCGTACAGGGTGTGCGAGTCGCTTCCCTCCACCTCCAGGATCACGGCCTCTATCCGGGAGCTGATCCCGTACTCCGCCAGCGCGTAGTGCAAGGTCAGGCAGCCCGCCACGCAATAGGCGGCGCTGGGAGCGTCCTGGGCGAGGTTCCACAGCCATACTCCCGCGACGCCGACCAGCGGCAGCGCATCCGGAGAGGCGGCGAGCATCAGCTGGGAGACTGTTTCCACGCTGATGCGCGCCTGGTTGCCAGCGGAGGGGTGACGGGTGGGGCGACGACGTCGGGCGGACTTATCCTTCTTCGGGTTCCGACGGCGAGCCACGCCTTCGACGATAGACAGCCCTCTGCCAGAAGCAACCCCAAGCTCATATCCACAGCTCGATCCACCACCCGCCTCCTACCGGGGGCGGGCAATGCACTGGTGGAAGAAGCAGCGGACGGGCGAGGTAGTCCTCGATCGGCCAGAAGATCAACGCCCCGGCGCGGGCCAGATACATGCCTAGCTGGTGGATGGGGGTAACGCTACCGACGGCGGGGACGGGCACGCTAGGTTCGCCGATATGACCGACGATGGGCTCGACTCGGCGCGGCAGCGCACGGTGGAGCTGGTGGCCGCGCTGGAACGGGACGACATCGAAGGGCCGTATGGCGCCCGCGCCATGCTGACCCACCTGGGCCGGGCCGGGGAGCTCAGCGTCATGCTGATGACGTGGGCGCAGGTGCTGGCCATGTTCGGCCCCAGCGCCGACCACATCTTCGCCGGCCGCGCCGCAGCGAACCAGCCGTGGTTCCCGCACGCCATCGCCCTGGTCGATACGGCCATCACCGCTGAACGCGAGGGCCGCGACAGCCTGCCCGCGATCGCCGCGCCGCTGAAGCGGGCCCTGGCCGATCTGGAGGACGAGCAGATCTGGCAGCTGACCTGGGCGATGCTCATCGAGGTCCACGCCCGCACCTCCACGACCGGCGGCCTGACGGTGCTGCAGCAGGTGCGCCGGATCCACCAGGAGGCGTGCGAGCCCGGCAGCGGAGAGGAACGGCTGGCCGGGCGCTGCGCCGTCATCATCGCCACGGCGATGCACGGCCGCCTGGTCCAGGCCCACGAGGCCCTGACCGCCTTGCTGGCCACCTCACGCACCACCGTCGCCGAGGTGGTGTCGCTGTGGCTGTTCCTGGCCGCCACGCTGATGACCAAGCCGGGTGAGGTCCTGCTGCAGCTGGACGCCACCGGCACCCCGCACGGCCTGATCGACCCCGCGCTGGCGCTGGACGCCGGCGTTGACGAGCAGACCCGCAGAACGGCCTCCGTCATGCGGGTGGCGACGCGGGCGATCACCGGGATCCGGGCCGGCGATCTCGGCCCGATGGAGGACCTGGCCCGCCTGAGCGAGGCGGAGCGGATGATCCTGGCCTGGAACCTGGCGGGCAGCCTGGCCCTGCAGCTGCGCCGCCAGCAGCCGTCCGGCCGTCAGGAGGTGTAGTCCTGGCGGATCATCGCGGCCAGGATCTGGCTGTACACCATCAGAACGCGGTGCCGCTCGGTGACAGAGGCCACGGCCGCCCGCGCGTCCGCCCACGCGGCCAACGCCTCCGTCATGTCGGGCAACGGGCCGGCCGCCTCCTGCCGTACGACGTCGCGTAACGGCTCGGCGATCGGAATCGCGCCATAATCGGCCTCGCCACGCTGGCGCTGATCCCATTCCAGTCGCACGGCCACACCGACGGCCTCGTGCAGGCGCACGGCCAGCGCGCGTTCCGCCTCGCTCGGACGCCAGCCCTCGCGCGTGAGCATCCGCTCGACCCGGCCGAAGACGGCAAAGGCCGCACGCATCTCGGCGACATCCTCCGTCATGGCGGCAGTCTCCCGCACCCGCTGACGCTGCGCACCACGGTGGGCCTGACCACCGCGAATAGCGGCCCGTCGGCGAGCGCCGTGGCGGCCGACGAAAACCGGGGCGCGTGAACGGCTGGCGGCGTAGCGTCACGGCCGTGACAGACCAGGACGCCAAGGCCGCCCCGCCCAGCGAGGACACCGACCCGGTGCTCGCGCTGGCCAGGGCCTGCGAGCGCTTCGCCGCGCACGTGAGCCTGCTGACCGACCAGATGACGGCCGCCGAGCTGAGCCTCGAGGACGTCGGGCGGGTTCAGCACGTTGTGCACCGAGCCCTCGCGCCGGCCGCGCCGGCCGCTGGATTGACCACTGGCCTGCAGCGCCCCACCGGCGGATGCACGCCATCGGCGAGTACACCATCGCCGACCTGATGAAAGTGTTCTCCATCGGCCGCGCCACCGTCTACCGCGTCCTGGACCGTGCCCCCGGCTGGCTCGACGAAAAGCTCGAAGATCAGGCAGTGTCATGAATAGCGCGCTCGGCCCAACCCCGAAGCCAGCGCCGACTCCGACAGACGGGAGCCCCCGTGGAGATCAACCAGCGGCAACTCGATGAGATCCTGGCCGATTTCTCCGCACTCGGCCGAGCCACCTATCTCGACGATCCGGTCCTGAGCTTCGGCTACGCCGCCACTGAACAAGATGACCTGGGCATACCCCGGTTCAGTCCAGAGCTGCCGCAGGTTCCCGTCGCCCTGGTCCAGCGGCACCAGGCGCTGTGGACCCACCCCGACAACGACGGGCCACAGCAGGAGATCTGGACCGAACACGCGCTGTCGCAAGGGATGCGGCGCATCGGAGACCACGGGGTGCATCACCTTCCGAACCTGGAAGGGTGGCTGATCGCCGAATGGCCACGCGACGGTGGGCTCCAGCTTCAGCAACCCGACGGCGCCCTGTTCGTGTACGCGCTTTGCGCGCTCGACCCAGCCTGGATCGCGGCGGCCCAGCACTACCACGAGGTGCTGGTACTGCACGGACCGAATCTCGGCCTGCGCGTCCCACCCGATCTCGCCGACGCCGAGCATCAACGCAAAACCGAACTGGCGGCCGCCCGGAAGGACGGGCTGGTCACCGGCGGGCTCATGCGCTGGGGGCAAGTCCGAACCCTGTGAGCAGCATGGAACGGGTGCCGTCGCCCGGTGGGGCCTGTGGATGCGGCCTGCCTGCAGTGTGCGGGGAGCAAGTGCCCGGCCGGGCGACGCAAGGTCCGAGCGCTGTGCCAGGCGCACGGCCGCCCACCCCGACAAGTTCGCCATCGACCCACCTAAGCGTGACCAGCCATACCTCCGAGCAGGATCAGCCGTAATTCCACAGGTTCTCGACGTCGATGAGGTCGGTGTCCAGGGTGACGGCGGCACCATGGTGATTGGATGCCTCCGCGGGGGTGTCCAGGATCCGGCCGTTGAGGAGGGCGGGCGCGACCGGTGAGGTGACCAGGATCCAGTCGATCCGGTCGCTCTTACCGGTGCGGCCCAGCAGCTGGTCGTTGCTGGTTTTGCCGTGAAGGTGGACCATGGCGTCGACGTAGCCGTTCTCCGCCATGATCTGAGCGACGTCGGTGTTGGGGACATGCGGCGGATCACCGAGCGGGTCTTTGAACCGGCGAGCGACGTTGTAGATCAACATCGACTCAGGAGAAGCGAGCGAACCGAACGGCGGATAGTTGAAATCGGCGCCAAGGACACCGAAAGGGCCGGCCCGGTACCCGCGGACGGCGAACGTCTCCGCCTCGATCATCGCCTTGATCTTGCTCATCGGGGTGATGTGCGCGACCCCGACGGTGAGCAGGGACGGAAGCCCGACATCGAAGCCTGCGATCGCCATGCCATGCGTGAACTCGTCGCTGAAGTCGGGGTTCCAGAACAGCCACGGCCCGAGCTTGTCGCGCCGGTAGAGCATCGCGGTCGCGTATCCCGACCTTGACGGCGACAGCGGCAGCGCCTCCAACCCGAGGTCGCGGGCCGCACGGCCGAGCCGCTCATGACCGTTCTCGGCCCAGTGGTTGCATTCGTTGAGCAACAAGACGTCCGGCGCCGCGTCGGCCAGCCGCTCCAAGATCAGCGGCCACCGATCCCGGCGCTCACCCTCGCTGTCGCGTACCCCGCCATGACCCAGGTTCTGCAGCACGATGGAGATCTGCACAAGACGACGGTATTACGTTCTCACGTTGTAGGTTCGGTTCTCCTCAGGGATGGGTCCGCCCGGCGTCCGGCCGTGCGGGAGTCGAGGGCTGGCGGTCAGACGGGGAAGGCCCGGCTGCTCGGGCTCGTTGGGTGTGCGGGAGCAGCGGGAGCAGATCTCGCCCTTGTCGCAGCGGTAGACCTGGCCGCCGCAGCCGTCGCAGACCATGTCGCCGTCGCCGTCGTAGTGCCAGACGAGCGGCACCTTCAGCCACTCGGTCTCGAGCCAGGCCAAGGCGGCGTCCCGGGCGTTCTCCCACGACGAGTAGGGCGACAGGCGGAAGATGTCGTCGTACCGCACCCTGCGGATCTCCATGCACCACGTCCAGCACGGCCCGCGCCCCCAGACGGCTTTTATCTGGAAGATGCGGACACGGTAGGCGGGAAGCTCCTGGAGGGGGTAGCGGCGAGGCAGGGGCCGACGGCGAACGCCCGCCCTGATAACCATGACGGGCGGCGCGGCGTAGACCTCGCTGAGTACGCCGGTCCACGTCTTCGCGGGATCATTCGGGTCGGCGACGCGAACGTAGGCTTCCTGCCGGGCTAGGCGGGCCAGTTCATGGAGCGAGCGGCGGAAGAGTGCCGCTTTGGGGGTGGTCATGGTGTTCTCCAAGAGGGCCGGGCGGGAGCGGCGCCGCCCGGCATGGGCTACGAGGGCAGAAACCGGACTTGGCTGCGGGCTTGGCGTTCTCCAGCTCGTCGCGAACCTGCTCGAGGTCCGCGTCATCCTCATGATGGCGCGGACCTCGCTGTCTGCTGGCGTGTGGCAGGGGCCGGTGAGGCAGGCCGCTACGGCAATCTCGGGTCGAACAACGGCTGGCTGGTGCCGCTGAGCAGCGCGGCCATGCGCGACAGCTCGTGTTCGAGAAGATGGCTGAGCCCCGCCCTGTCGGCGCTGAACGTCTCGATCTGAGGCTCCGTCGCAGGCCGTCGGACATGCGCGAACTCGCCGGAGGGGCGCCCGGCGGCCGCGATGCGGGCGCGCCGCCTCTCCGGGTGGCCGGGCGTCGCCACGTAGTCCTCGGTGACGATCGCAACCGCGAGCAGTCCCGGCGCGGGTGCGGCCTTGTCGTAGTAGGCGGCGGCGATGATCTGCCGATACGTGCGGACGCTGTCGTAGACGGTCCCGCGCAGGTGCCACCACTCGACGGGCACTTTGCGCGCCTCGTACCGGTCTGCCGCGGGTGCCGTGGACAGGAGGAGGTATAACGCCGGCGGTCGTTCCCAGCCGTCGCGGTCGTGGTATTCCTCCAAGTGGATGAGTGAATGCGTGAGGGATTTGATCATGGTGGCCTCTCGTGGACAAGGGGGCTGCGGCGGGAGCCTGTACCGGCCAACCCACTTGCCCGATAATACGCATAAAAACATGCAGGAGTGTTAATAATGCTGTGGCGCACGCTGTCGAGCGCCCGGCTGCTGCTTGTGGATGGAAGTCGGACCCCCTTTTCCTGGTGGGTCTTCTGTAGGGGATGAGACTGTCCCTTCGCGCGGGCGCGGGCGCGGGCGCGGGTGCGGGCGCGGGCGCGGGCGTGCGTGGGCGGGCGTGGGCGTGTGTGGAGGGGAAGAGGCGCCAGGCGGTGGGCTGGGGCGCCGGGCGGTGGGGTGGGGCGGCGGGGTGGGGCGCCGGGCGGCGGGGTGGCGTCTGGCCGGGCGTCCCTCGCGGTGGGTGGGTGGCGGGGGTGTCTGTCCTGTTCGTGCGTGGATTTGCCTCCGTAATTAACGTCCCTGTATTGTTTGATGTGTCCGAGCGGGAGGGGTGCGATCCTCCCGCCCAACATCCAGGAAGGGCCAACATGTCGGCTTTCCGCCTCACCCCCGCGATCCGCGCACTCCTCGCGCTGCTCGCCCTGCTGGTCACCCTCACCACCGCGCTCGCCGTGACCGCCACCACCGCCGCCGCCACCACCGCGACGACCACCAGCGCCGCCGCCGCGCCGAGCGGCACCCTCACCCTCAACGCCGCCACCCTCAAACAGGGCGGCACCGTCGAAGCGGTAGCGGTCACCGTGGGCACCTGCACCGCCGAACTGTCAGCCATCGCCCCCGACGGCACCAGCACACCACTCGGCACCGCCCCCGCCGACCCCCTCTGCAGCGGCACCACCTTCGCCGCCTCCTTCACCGCCGACCAAACAGGCACCTACACCGTCCGCCTGACCAGCGACGGAACCAAACTCGACACCGCCACCGCCACCGCCACCCCGAACACCACCCCCAACCCCACCCCCACCGCGACCGCCACCGTCACCACCACCCCGAACACCACCGCGACGGCCACCCCCACCGTCACCACCACCGCAACCCCGACCGCCACCCCCACCCGCACCATCACCGCCACCCCCAAGGCGAGCACGAAGGCCACCACCAAGACCAGCGCGAAAGCCACCCCGACCGTCACCATCACCAACCCCAACCCCACCAACCCCAACGGCTACGCCAACCCCTACACCTCCGCCGTCAACAACGCCCCCACCAGCAACAACACCACCGACACCGCCGACACCACCGCGACCATGCCCCCCGCCTCCCCCATCATCGCCACCACCGAAACCGCCCCCGCCCCCGCCATCGACCCCGCCGCCATGGCCGCCAACACCGCCCCCCTCACCAACACCCTCAACCTCATCGCCTACCTCATGGCGGGCGCACTCCTCCTCCTCATCACCCAGAAAGCCGCCACCCACTACCGCACCCACAAAACCAACAAGAACAACACCAAGGACAAGACCACGCAGGAGGGACACCAGACCCGCACCAGCGACGAGGACGCCCCCACCGCAACCCTCTAACCCCGCCGCCCCCGCCCCCGCACAGGGCGGGGGCGCTCAACCCGAAGCCTCGCGCTCACGTGAGCGCGAGGCTTTCTGCCGCCTCCCTCATCCCGCTGCCCATGGCGCGCCGCCCCTGCCGCATGCGCCCACCGTGCGGACCTTGATGCCCCGAACGGTGGCGCGGCGGTACGTCGTCGCTGCAGTTTCCGCAACGATCTCCCCCGCGTCACCAGTTCGGGCGTACCATGGCCATATGGACACCGCACTCGCCGAGATTCGCCCTCTCAGCGCGGACGACGTCACGCGCTGGAAGACGCTCCTGGCCGACGCCACGGGCGTGGTGCCCGACGAGACCGCGCTCGCAGACGTGCGCCGCAACTTCGCCGAGATCACGGGCGGTACCCCCGACCAGTGATCGGCGGCCGAATCTTCGACACCAGCGCGATTCTCGACTTCAGCCGTGGGCGCGGTGGAACCCAGTACACCCAGGCCGTGGTGTGGTCATCCTTGGAGGACGGCCTCGTCATCGTCGTGCCCGCCCCTGCGGTCGCCGCAGCGATCGCCCAGCTGCCCGATCACCGTCACGATGTGGTCGACGTCCTGCTGGGCATGCCGATCACCGTGGTCACCGAGATCACGCGGGGCAGCATCCCTGCTCTTGCACAAACACTCCGCGCCGCCAATGCCCGAGCGGCGTACGCCGGGACCATCGGCGCCGTCGCCCTAGCCGCCCAGCAGCGCGGATGGCCGGTTCTGACGCGGGAACCCGCACCGCTCTCCGAGCTGTGGCCAGACGTGCGACTCGAGGTCATCCCCTGATCGACCTGCAGGGCTTCTGCTCGGAAGCCATGCCAGCCACTGACGCGGTACACAAGCTCAGATTCAGCCCGCCCTACCCTCCGGGCACGGGCCGGAAACTGTCGGCGCACCGGCGTATGGTCACGCTCAGAATGTCGGCCTTGGCCGTCATACTCGACGGTCGGTGCACGATCTTTCCCTGACGCACTCCCCGGGAGACCTGGCCGCACCACTGCCCTTCCCGAGAACCGGCCCGGGGCCGCGTCGTGACCGCGGCTTACCCTCACTGCCTGGGTGTTGCCCCGGCTGCTGGCCGGTCAGACGTCCAGACGGGGTGTTCCTGTCCGACTGGCGCGCGCTAAGTGTGGGCGCCGCGCATGGCCGAGACGTCGTAGGAGAGCCGCGCCAGCATCCAGGCCGCTAGTGACCAGGCGGGGTTCCAGTAGGACAGGTCTCCTTCCTGCACGACGACCTGGACCGGTGGTTCCCAGCTCTCTTCGGCCGAGTCCGGCCCGCGCCACATGGGTGAGACATCCTCGGCGTGCTCACAGGAGACTGCAGCGCTCTCGACGAGGTCGTCCCCGATGGACACGGTAACCGTCCAATCTGTCCATGGGCTCCCTCTCAGCTCAACGATCACCATCTCGCCGCCGGGGCCGCGCAGTTCGGTCTCTGTGGTGGGCCATTCGTCGGGGAAGCTGAGTCCGGGGATGGTGCTGAACGCCTCAAGGAGGTCCTGGAAGGCCGCTTCGGGCTCGTCGAACAAGACCGTCTGGAACACCGCGGCCTCGCTTAGGGACTCCGCCCCGATTACAGCGCCGCCGTCGCGAATCTCGAACGACATCTCGGTACACACCAGAACGTCCTCGATCTTCATGCTGTTGGTGCGACCGTCGTGCAGGTACAGCACATCGACGGTACCGAGGAAGAACACGCGAGCCTGGGCGCTGTGTGCGACGCCGTGCTGAACGGCGCGTGCTGGCGGGGCGGCGGGGTCGGGTTCTTGGACTGTCACGTTCATGATCCCGGCCACAGCTGTCAGCTCCGTTACCGTCGCTGAGGTCACCGGACCGCCCGCGCCGTAGCTGGTGATGTGATCTTCGGCGAGCTCCAGCAGTTGCCCGGGGTCGCCGGTGACGGTGAAGCCGCAGGAGGCGGCCGGGTCGGTCTGGCCGAGTCGCTCTCGCAGGAAGGCAATGATCAGCCGGGTCACGCTCGCATCGTCATCGTCGAGCGTGAAGTCGAACAACGTTGGCAGGAGCTGCGGCCAGTTGCGCAGCAGCGGCGGGGTGACGCCCCATTGCGTGCACGCGTTCACAACGTCCCGGTCGCCGCTCACTAGCAAGATCTGACTTAGATCTCCGTCGGCCCGCTCGCGCAGGTCCCGTAGCCAGGCGGAGTCACTCGCTCCCGTCTTGACCGGCCCCGACTTGGAGTCTGTGGCTTTGAGGCGCCCCGGTGGGCGCTGCAGAATTTGGTCTTTCACGCCTTCGAGGGCGTTGGCCGGCGACAGCGGGATCACCACGAGGTTGTCGATCGCGCGGATCGCCGCGAGGACCCGGTCTTGGACCGCTTGAGTCTGCTGAGTGAACGGAAGCGGTGGTAGGTCGATCCCCGCCGCTCGCAGACGCGTATACGGCTGGGATGCGGCGGCGGTGAACTGCTCCCACTGCCGTCCGGCGTGTTCGGCCCATTCCCACGCCACGGGTTCGGGGATCCACACAGGGAGCCCGATCATCTTCAGCCGGGTGGCCAGCGTCGTCAGTTTCCCGATGTTCACCTGGCCGCGGTCAATGGCGTTGGTGTCCAGCGCGACCGCGCGCAGCCGCCCGCGGGCATCCAGACCGATGCCTAGCGGTTCCTGGTCTCCGCTACCTGATGCTCCACGTGCCATCAGACCAGTATCGATCATGATCGTCGCGCTGAGGCATGGTTATGCGCCATCAGGTGTGAGGCCAGTTGCTGCGCCTGCGCCGTTTGACAGGCGACCCGCCGAGAGTGTTCGCCGGGTCGCCTGCTCATGCCGCTCTGTCCCGGCTCAGTGACAGCTTGCTCCCCCGGGAACGTAAGCCATCGGACGGGGCTGATCGGGCTCGGGGTCAGCGAGTCGCCATAACCAAATGTCATCGGATGGCGCTACATCGCGATGGTCTTGGCCTCGGAGGGTGGCCAGGGTGCACTGCGGGCGATCTCCAGGATGTCGGCGATCGTGGGGATCGGTGCGTAGGGGCCGGCCATACCAATCATCAGGTTGTGAACCGTGGCGTGCTCGTCGGCCTCCTTGGCGTGCTTGACCAGCCAATCGGCCAAGGTGTCAACGTCGCCGAAGGCGAAGTAGGTCACGACATACCGGCCGTGGCGCTGCGGGTTGGGCTGCAGTAGGGCGACATGACCGTGCGCGGCGGCCAGCCCACCGTAGTGACCGAGATCAGCGCCGGGCGCGATCCACTGCGCGCGCTTGCCCCAGGCGTTGATGGCGACGAAGTAGTCATCCTCGTCGGCGACGCCCACCGGCGCCGGAAAGGTGGTTCCCACCAGCGCCGGGTATTGCTCCTGTGCGGGCTGCTGGCATCGCCGCAGGCCCTTAGCGATGTCCCGCGCCTGTTCAGGGGTCATGGCCAGTGTCCGGCGGTGGTCTCTGACGCCACATTGCAGCACCACGTGTGCCGAATGGGTCTGAAAGCGGAAGTAGGCAGCGAACAACGGCGTAAGATCATCGCCGGCCTCTCGGTGGCGCCGGTTCTGCCGGTAGGGCCGTCGTGACTGCTTGCCCATCGCTCCCCGTTTCGTGTCCGTCGGACGTCCACTGGCCAACGTCAGTGACCTCGAACGTTACGGAGAGCTCGCGAAAACACGGAGACGACACTCAGGCACTAAGACAAGATCCCCCGCAGGAGCCCGGGTTACCGGAACGGGCGGGGGAGTGGGCGTGCTCGTCACGACCGTGACGGTAGGCCGCGGAGACCGGGGCTCGCGCGCGTACGCGCGAACGACTCCCGAAACTCCTGCCGCGCGGTCAGTTCGGGCTTCCGCCGCGGCGTAGCCGGGGGCCATCTCGAACAGCGCGTTGATCTCCTCGGCGGCTGCTGACGACGACTGGCTGTGCCAGCGCCCGCCGAGCCACCTCGGCGCCCACAGCTCGTAGATGTCAGTCGGACGCGACGGTCGCATCCGCCTGGTCTGCGGGCACCAGCCGCACCGTGACGACGGTGCCATACTCGCGTGCGGCTTCGAACAAGGTGTTGATGACGTTACCGACCTGCTCGGCGCGTGAGCTGCTGATCCGCGTCCGCCACGTCGAGGTGCTCGGATCCCACTCCATGACCGGCTTGATCATCGCCTTTTGGCGCTCGAACTCCTCCGGCTTCAGGTCGGTGTTGGAGCGAGCTGTCAAGATCACGTCGAATGTGTCCATGATGTCGTTGTACGCCGCCGCGCCGACAGGATCTCTAGACCAACCGGCGTCGTCCGATGGCGGGCGGTACGCGCGGCATCCTCCACGTGGGTGGTTGAGCAGGTCAGCGGCTCGTAGCCGTACCCGGATCCGTCACTGGCGCGGGTGTGACGCTTTCGCGTGACGGCTGTGCGGTCTGCCGGGCGGCACGTCGACCAGGGCGCGCAGCAGCGCCGCGTGCTCCGCCGCGGTGACGGCCGTGCTGCGCGTCAGGGGATCGCGTGCGCCTGCGCGACGGAGCGGGGCGGCGATCGCTTCGATTCGCACGTTCGACACCGTTTCTGAGGTGATCCAGCCGTCATCCCCTGCGAGCCACCGCAGCGGCCATCTCATTCCAGTGGCGATGCCTTGCACCACGGCCTCCTGGTCGTCCTCGCTGGCGGCCAGGGACGCGGGAGTGATCAGGACGCCGGCGAGCACGGACTGAGTGACGTTCAGCGGTGGCAGCTCGCCGACGCACTCCAGCAGGTCGGCGGCCGCGCTGAGCAGTGGCGGGGCGGAGTTGTTCGGGGTGGTCATGAACGGCTCGTTTCGGAAACTTGGGGACGGAGACAGGGCTCAGCGGCCGCGTGATTGGTCATAGTCGTGGAGGACGGTGTCGGCGGGGTCGCCGAACAGCGGGCCGGGGGTGGCGAGTGGCGAACCCGCGCCGCAACGAGTGCCCGGGCCACGTGCCGGTCAGCCCGGCCGCCTTCGCCGCGGCGCCGACGACGTCAGTCACCGTCTCGGCGGTCAGCCGGCTTGGTATGCGCCGGGGGCGTGCCGGTTGCGCGCTCCGGTCGCTCATGCCGGGCGCACATGGTGCTACTCGCCGGAGTGTCGGTGGGTACGGGCGTGTCCTGTTGGCCTGGGTTTTCGGGGTGTGGTGAGGAGATTTGCCACCGTAATTAACGACCCTGTACTGTTTTTCTTGTGTTCAAGTGGGAGGGGTGCGATCCTCCCGCCCCGATCCAGGAAAGGGGCCCCATCGTGGCCGTCCGCTCGTTCCTCATCTCCCTCACCCTCGCCCTCGCCGCCCTCACCGCCGCCCGCCTCATCCCGACCACCCCCACCCCCGCGACCACCACGTCGACGGCCACGGCGACCGCCGCCGCGCTGCACCACACCGACACCCTCGCCATGGCCGCCGCCACCTTCGGCGGCGCGGTCCTGCCCGCCGTCCTGCTCACCGCCGCCGCCCTCGCCGCCATACTCGGCATCGCCGCCGCACTCGACCCCGCCGACAAGCCCCACCGCCACCACCGCGCCCGCCGCGCACCCAGCCGCCGCACCTGACCCCCGCCCTCGCGCCGCCCCCGCCCCCCGCCCCGCACACGGGCGGGGGCACCCCACCCCAACTCGACATGCAAATAACTATCCTGTACTGTTTTCAACATGAAGACGGGGGGTGCGATCCCCGCCGCGATGCCCCAGGAGGCCGCCGTGCTGTTCGACCTGCTCCGTTTCGTCTACCAGCCCTCGATCGTGGTCCCCGCGCTCGCCATCGGCATCATCGCCCTCACGCTTGCGTGCTTCCTCGCCGAATGCGCCGAACGCCGCGCCGCCGCCGAGATCGAACCCCGCGCCCTCCTGGCCTACGTCGGATACATCGACGCCGACACCGCGACCAGCGCCGAACTGCGTGACATGGTGAGCGCCGCGATCTTCAACGGCGACCTGTTCGCCTGCGACTCCTGCCCCGTCGGCCTCTCCGCATCCCGCCACCTCAGCGGGAGCGGTGAACACTTCGCCACCTGCCGCCGCTGCACCGCCGAAGCCACCAGCGCCGCCCTGTAGAAGCAGCCACGGCAGGCGGCCACGCCCGCCTGCCGTGGCTCACCCCGCCGCGATGCCCCAGGAGGCCGCCGTGCTGTTCGACCTGCTCCGCTTCGTGTACCAGCCCGCGATCGCCACGCTCGCCATCGCCGACCTTGCGCTCTTCCGCATGGCCTTCCTCATCGCGCGCGCCGAGCGCCGCGCAGCCGCCGAGATCGAACCGCGCGCCCTTCTGGCCTCCGTCGGATACATCGAAGCCCGCACCGCGACCAGCGCTGAACTGATCGACATGGTGGGCGTCGCGATCGCTAACGGCGACTTGTTCACCTGTGACGCCTGCCCCGTCGGCCTCTCCGCATCCCGCCATCTCGGCGAGAGCGGCGGATACATCGCCACCTGCCGGCGATGCGCCGCCGAGACGATCGGCGCCGCCCTGTAGACGCGGTGACGGCGGGCGCAACGCCGCCCGCCGTCATCGTGTGACCCGCTGCCCCGCCACGACAGCACCACCTGCGAACAAGGGACTCGACCTTGACCACCCAACACGTCATCCGCGACAGCCTCGCCCGCCACCCCGTCGCCCGTCCCGACGACGACGCCTCCCACCGCCTCCTGATCTGCCTGCACGGCGGAGAGCACGCCTGGGATCCAGCCCGTGACGACCTGCCCTTCGCCGGACCCGCCGTCATCCCCTACCAGCGCGACCGCACCATCGGCGGCGTCGCAGCAGAAGCGTTCCTGAGCAGCCATCCAGACCCATGGGCGGCTCATGGGGTCGTCCGCAAGCTCGCCGAAGCCGGCATCGCCGCTGCGGCCGTCCCGCGCGTTGATGAATCAGGCGATACCTTCTGGGGCGTGCATCTGGTGCCCGACGCCCCCACCGCGAACGACCCGGCCGACACCGGCAGGCACAACGAACAGTCCGCAGACCAGAGCAGCTGTCCCGGCTGCGGCGAGCCCTGCCGCCCGCGGCCGACTGCTGCCCATCGTCGAGGTCACCCAGCGACCGGTCGTGCCATGACCGCGCGCGCCCGTTCCACCGAGGGGATGCGCCAGGCGCGCCGGGCCGACAGCGAACACAAGCGGCAGCGCGCCCTTCAGGCCGTCCAGGAACTGGAGGCGGCCGGCGAGCCCATCACCTTCGCCACCGTCGCCCGACGCGCCGACGTGTCCACCTGGCTCGTCTACGCACCCGGCGTCAAGGACGCTGTCTTGGCCGCCCGTGATCGCCAGCGCGCCACGCCGGCACCCTCGGCGCAGGCCAGGCCGGAGGTTCCCGCCACCGGGCTGCGCACCGATCTGGCCCTGGCCCGCGCCGAGGTCACCCGGCTCCGTCAGGAACGCGACGCGCTACGCGCAGGGATGCAGCGCGCCCTAGGCGCACGCCTGGACCAGCTCGGCCGACAGGATCTGGTCGAACGCATCGACGAGCTCACCCGGCACAACGAGCACCTGCTGGGCGAAGTGGACAGACTGACGGCCCAGCGCGACGCCCTCCGCCAGCAAGTCCCCGCGTTGGAGGAAGACCTGGCCGCCGCTCGGACCAGCCTGCGCCGCATGATCCGCGAAGGCAACCTGCCCGGCTGCGCCGACGCCCACGAACGCGGATAGGGGGCCAGCCCTCCTCCTATGCAGTCCAAACCGGCATAGCACTGGGTCATACCTAGCCTTCGCACGCTCTGCGTGATGCCGTTGGAAGGACCCCTCAGGCAAAGCCGAAGACGGAAGAGGAGGATCGCTTTGACAGACCAATCCGATGACGCCGCCCGCCCACCTCAGCACGAGATGGATGTGACCCGCGAGAGGATGACCAGGGACCTTCAGAAAGCGTTCCGCAACAGGTGCATCGAGCGCTTCTCCATCGGCTCCCGCGAGCAGCTCGAAGAGATCGCCGAGCGCTCCCGCTACTTGACCGCCGAACAGGTCGCCGACGTTGTGGATGGCAGGACTCCACTGATCTCCGCTGAGGGGATCCTCGTCCTGCAGGCAGTGCAGGAGGATGTCGGTGCCTGGATCACCGCATGGCTAGCGTTGCTGGACCTTATCCCCCCAACGGACTTCTCGGCGCGCATCGCCCACGACATGAACCCGGTGGAACGCGCGGTCGGCGATAGCATCCACTACGCCTTCCAACGACATGTGACCGAACAGCAACGCGTTCCGTTCATGCCCGGCCTTCGAAACGCCACGATCCCTATCTTGATCTATCTCACCGACGAAACCGGGCACGAGGACGTCGAGCAGGCACTGAACATCGTTCTCGATGCGTTCGGCCTTCCCGTCACCGACGCGACTCCGGCCATGCACGGATCTTGGCTTCGAAGACTCCGGGCGATCGTTCGCGACACCGCCGCCGCCGAGCCCACCAAGCAGCTCGCCGACGAAGTCCATCGCGCTCTGCAGCTCAAGCATCTTCACCAAGCGCAGGCCCGAGTGGACCAGGAGCAAGCTGAGGCCGTTGCCAAACTCATCCAGGCGCTGGAGAGCACAGGCAGCGCAGTGCTCATGATCGGCTCAGTCATGATCCTCAAAACCAGCGGAACCATCTCATCGCGGACATTGACCCAACGAGAGCTGATCTTCCTCGAACGGAACCCAGGGCTCATCAGCGATCCCCACCAGCTACTCATGCAGCTGGCGCTTCACGCCGCAGCCACCCAACCACTTCCTGAAGAAGGACCCGCGGCGCTCCCTGGCTGATCGTGAACACCGAACCCGACATCGTGCTGCCGTCACCCCAAGGTTCCACTCCGGGCCTGCGAGCGTTGAGAGCGTGCCTCACATGCCGGAACCACACACAGCTCTCTCACCTGCGAAAACAATGATCAGCTATAGATAACGATCGTGTCGGCCTGCTGCGAGAAGCCCATGGAGCTCGCCGACGCGGAGCGGCGGCTCAACCGCGCTCACCCTGCACGCCATCCACGCCGGCCTGCTCGACGGTGAAGGCACTGACGTCGCCCAGCACCTCATCGCGGACGTATTGACCATGCTCCCCTCTGCGGCATGGGGCGACGTCCTGCAGGAGGCCGTCGCGCGAGCGGCACGCCTCCTCTTCGCCGACGACGATGCCGACGTCCGCACACACGTGGAAGGCCTGCCCGGCAGCGACTGACGACGCCAGGCAGCCGGAACCCCCACGGCAACGTCACGCCCCAGTGGACAGATAAATAACTATCCTGTATGTTTTTATCTGCCAGCAGGGGAATTGTTTCTGCTGTGTCTCCCTCTCCCCCACCTGCTCCAAGGAGGACGCCCATGGGCGCACACGACTTCACGACCTACGCCCACGGCATCAACGCCTCGAGCGCCTACGCCGCAGCGGTCGAGGAGGCAGTGGCAGAGAACGGCCACAGCCGCCACAACGGCACCATTTCCACAACTGACGGCTTCATCGTCCTGGACGACACCCCTCGCCCCATGAACGACGCCCTCGAGGTGGCGCGCCAGAAGCTCGACGACCCCCGCATCGAGAAGCGCGGCTTCTGCGGCGCCATCCCAGTGCTCGGCACCCGACGCGACATCTCTGCGCCGATCCCCGCTGTCCCCGGCGGCTACCGCACCCGTGATGAAGCGGCAGACGCCGCGCTGGCCCCGTACCTGCGCGAAGGCGAGTCAGTCGACCGCTACTACCTCCAGATGGACGTGATCCTCCACGCCGACACCGACCGAATCGTCTCCGGCAGCGTGCGCGCCCCCGTTGAGGGCGGCGAGAAGACACACGCCGGATGGCTGTTCTTCGGCATGGCTGCCTCCTGACCACCCACGCCACCTGGGGCCCCCGCCACCATGCCGGGGCCCCTCCCTTCCCCGACATCACCGAAGCCGCTGAGAAAGGCCACCCCCGAACTCGTGAGCGTCCCGACCACCACTCCCGTTGACCAGGCCACCACCCATTGGCACTACCACGCCGACGGCATCGACCTCGACGCCGTCTACCAGCAGGCCACCGAGGACAACACCGATGACTCCTATCTGGAAACCGACGACGAGGGCAGCGCCAACTGGCACACCACCATCGCCGGCACCAGCGCGTACTGCGTCCTCGGCGACACCCTCCTGACCCTGGAGGAAGCCGTCGAACGCTACCCGTCCCTGCTCGGCCACGAGAAGCTCAGCGACGGCACCCGATGCGGCGCCCTCCCCGTCGGCGGCTCCGACCGGCACGTCATGGTCCCTCTCCGCGCCCTCAGCGGCGGCTACCGCGACGAGGCCGACGCCATCACCGCCGCACTCACCCCCATCGTGCGCGCAGGCGAAAGCTTCGACATCGACGCCGTGGAGGCCAACTTCTACCGGCACGAGGACACCGGCACGATCGTGTCGGGCGTGGTGAGCGCCACCCTCACCGGCGGCCAGCCCGTTCACGCCGGATGGCTGTTCTTCGGCCTGGCCCAGCACACGCCAACCGAGAGCTGCTCCTGCAGCATCTGCCAGTGACCAACGGCCGGACCCGCCGATCAGCGCCGGGCCCGCCCCTGAGCAGCCCCCCCGCGTTGACACGCGGTGGAGATCACAGCGCGACGTAAACCCCGAAATGTGCTTGCCTCACCCCGGCCACCCCCGAAAGGACCATCCTCACATGACCGCCGACACCGGCTGCCCCGAGGACCTGCTACCCCTGCCCGACGGCGTCAGCATTCCCGCGCTCGCGTTCTGGACCATGCAAGCAACCACCCCAGGCAGCGCAGCCGCTGCTCACCTTGAGGCGCTCGCCGCAGCAGCGCGAAGCGTCTGCGGCGACATGCTTGGCGTATCCGCGGACAAGTTCGACCCGGCCGCGTTCGTCACGCACGCCGACGAGCTCCGCCAGGCGCTCGCCGCCGTCACCAACGACATCGGCCCCCTCAAGGTTCGCATCACCGCCGAGCAGACCAGCGAACTCGCCGCCAGCGTGTACCGGCTCATCACCCAGCAGTGCGAGCGCACCTGACCAGCACCAGCCCGAACGGGGCGCCCACGGATCCAGCCGCCCGGCCGCAGCCGGGGCCGGTTGCGGCCCCTGCACGCCTACGCCGGCCTGCGCCCCCGCCGCCGCACCCCCAGCATGCCGGGCAACTCCTCGGACTCACCGAGCGCACCCGCCAGTTCGACGAGAACCACTGGCGGCATCACCAGGTCGCCGGCGACGGCGACCCACCCCACCCCAATCCCCGCGCCCGCCCAACCTTCACCGTCACACCCAGGAGGTGACCACATGCCCGCCGCACCCGACCACCCCACCGCGCCGCGCGCCGACGCCGACCGGCTCGCCTCCGACGCGATCCGCCGAGCCTGCGAGCTGGCCTGCGTCATCCGCGACGACGGCCCCGACGCCGCCCTGCAGGCGATCCAGCAGATGCCCGCCGACACCATCCCCCTCGTCATGATCATGATGGCGGCGATGATCCCCGACGACCAGCCCGCCACCACGCTGCTCGCCTGGGCTGTGGACGGCTGGCCCGCCCACGCCGACCGCCTCGACCCCGCCCTGCTGCCGTACGCGACCATCCGCACCGGGCGCGGCGGACGCCGCAAAGACGAGCAGGCGTGCGGAAGCGTCGCCGCCTACCGCCGCCACAAACGTCGCGGCGAGCAGCCGTGCGACAGCTGCGAAGCAACCTGGAAGCTGAACAACCAGGCCTGCTACCGCCAGCGAGCAGATCAGCGGATCCCGCGCGAGCGCGCCAGGAAGCCACGCACGCGTACCGGCGAACCACGGCCGTGCGCGGCATGCGACGCCACAGTCGAAAAGATCGTCAAGGGCTACTGCACGCTGTGCTATTCGCGGTGGCTCTACTACGGCCGTCCTGCTGGCGGGCCGCCACCGAAAGACCAGCCTCGCCCTGCCCGCCCGCCGAAAGCGATCCCCGCCCGCTGCAAGAAGGACTTGCACGACCTCACGTTCGGCACCGTCATCATCCTCGCCACCGGCGCCTGGCGCTGCCGCGCCTGCCACAACGCCACCCGCGCTCGGTGGCTGTTCAACAGCCGACACCGCAGCCACCAGGTGATCGAAATGCCAGAAGGTCACCTGGCCTGCTTCACCTGCTCCACCCCTGACGCCCCAGCCCAGCAGCAGGGGCCACGAAGTGCACGCCCCGCCGCGGCAGCTTCACCGGGCGATCCGCCGACACCGCCCGCCGACACTCCCAATTTCCTCCTCGAAAGGCTCACCGCGTGAACTTCATCGCCCGCGCCTCCGCCACCGCGGCGCTGACCGGCTCCCTGCTCGCCGGCTGCTCCGCCGGCGAGCAGCCCGCCTGCGCAGCCGCCCAGACCGGCGCCACCCCGGCCCCCGCCGCCGGGCCCAGCCGCGGTGCCAGCACCAACACCCAGCCGAAACCGGCACGCACCCCGCCCCGGCTCACGCCGACCACCGCACCTGCCCGGCCGACGGCGACGCCGCCGGCCACGGCAACGAGCGCCCCCAGCCGCCCGGCCAGCCGGGCGGCCACAACGCCACCCGGCCACACCGTCAGCCCCACGCAGCCGCGTCCGCGCTACTCAGCGACCCCGTACCGCGGCCAGCCCACGCCAGCCTGGCACAGCCGTCACCGCCACGACCCCGGCCACGACTGGGACGACGACGACATCTGGCCGGACAGCACCGGCGACTGCGTCCCGCCCACCGTCACCGTCACCGTTCAGGAGTAACACCCGTGCTCAACCCCGCGCTGCCGCTGCGCGCCGCCCTTGCCGAACTGCTCAACCACCTGCACGGCGAACTCAGCGAGGCCTGCGGCCCCGGCTGCGTCCGCAATACCCCCCGCGTCGGCAGCGGCAAGATCAGATGCGCACCGTTCGAGGCCGCAGCCGCCGCCCTGGAGAACGCCCGCGCCGCCTCCACGACCGCGGTCGCCCTGCCGGTGCCGTCCGACACCGCCGCCTACGGCCACCCGATCAACACCGCCTTCGGACAACTCAGCATCGCCGCCGGCCGCGTCCAACTCGCCACCGCCTGCAGCGAATGCGCACACGAAGGAGTGCGCACCGCCGACCCGAACACGACGATGCTGATCGCCGCAGCCTTCGGTGACGCCGCCGAGAAGGCCACAGAGCCGGACCCCGCTGAAGTCAACCGCCTCATCGGCCAGCTCCGCCACCAGCCCGACTTCGCCGCAGACCACTCCTGGCCCGGCTACCAAGCGGCCAGCGCGATCATCACCTCCCTGCTGCGCGGACACACCATCGCCGCCAAGGCGGCCGAGTAGCGAGCACCGTCGCCCGGCTTGCGCACCCTCTCGACATGAGGGCCCGCCGCCACGGCGGCGGGCGCCCGCTCGCCGCCGACACCCAACCTCACAGCGAAGGAGACAATCAGCCGTGTTCGACGAAGAGGGCGCCCGCCCGCCCGACTGGGAGATTCGCATGCCCGCGGGCATGAAGGTGCTGAACGCCAACCACCGAATGCACTGGGGACCCGCAGCCACGATCACCCGGGCGCTCAGGCAGGCCGCGTGGGTGATGCTGCTGCAGCAGAAGATTCCCACGCTCGAGCGCGCCTATGTGCAAGCTGTGTACTGCCCGCCGGACCGGCGCGTGCGCGACGCGGCGAACCTGCAGCCGACGTACAAGGCCCTCATCGACGGGCTCATCGCCGCCTCCAAGGAGGCGCGGAAACAGCAGCTGGCCGGGCGGCTGCGATACGGGCTGCTGCGCGATGACGACGACAAGCATCTGACCGGGCCGGACCCGCGGCTGGGCGAAGTCGTCAAAGGCGGCCAGATCGTGCTGCGCATCTGGGACCTGTCCAGTGAAGCTGACACTTCTGCGCCCGACCCCACATCGTTCAGTGACGGTTTGACTTCCCCCGAAGGGTAATTATCCTGTACTATTTTGTGCGGACACCTGGTGTTCGCCGCCCGTCACCAATAGCGGGAGGAACCGTTAGCGTCCCACACTACTAAGGATTGATCCCCATGGCTGCAACGACATCGCGCACGGTGAGCACGCTCGCCAGGAAGGCCAAGCAGGCGCACAAGAAGGTGCTCAAGGTGCGCGAGGAGCACGGCAATGCCACGCACCCGCGGGACCTAGCTGCTCTGACGCTGGTGCTCGGCCACAAGCGCAAGGCCGAGCCGGTGATGCGCCATGCGAGCCTGACCCGGTCCATGTGGCACAACGAGATCAAGCCGCATGCACCTCTCAAGCTTCCCGATTGGAGCGCCGATGAGGCGCTCGCGGTCATCGACGTCCAGCGGGAGAAGATCAAAGACATCGACGTCGAGCTGGAAGAGGCGATGGACGAACGCGCGAAGTTCGTGGCCGCTCTTGCCGAGCTCTACAGCGAGGAGCTCGGCAGCCGTGGGGTCAACGCCGCGATCAGCCGCGTCACCGACTTCAACCTGCCGTTGATCAAGCGCGACCTGGAAAGGGCGGGAAAGCTCACAGCGAAGGCCCAGTCCGCTGCGGACACCGACGGACAAGCGGACGCCGGCGACACCAGCGACGACACCGCCGGCCTGGAACTCCTTCCGGCTCCGCAGGTCGCCGAACGGCTGGGTACGACGTTGAACAAGTTCCTCGCCCGGATCAAGGACGCCCGCGCTGGCGACGGCCCGATCGCCCAGCGGGGCCGCGGCCGGGTCATGCTCTTCGACGTTGAGAAGGCCCGAGCCTGGTGGGTCACCAACCGCTACGACTGGCTGAGCGCGGCCGAGCTCGCTGAGCGGTGGGACGTTGAGCCGCGAGTCGTGCGCGAGCGGCTGCGGGGCGCCTCCAACAAGGGCACCACGCCGGAGCACATCGAGGAGAACGGCCGGTACAGGTACAAGCCGGAAGCTGCGGACACCTGGTGGGAAGGGCTTCAGAAGCACGAGAAGGCCGTCGCTGAAGGCGTCGATGCCGAGGGCCGATGGAACACCGCGCGGCTCGCCCGCGAGCTGGGCGTCTCCTCCGACAAGGTCAAGGACGTGACGCGAGGCTGGCGGGAAAAGAGCGATCTGACCGAGCACGTGGTCGACGAGCGCGGACATCGCTGGTGGAACCCAGAGCCGTTCCTGGCCAAGTGGCGCGCCGGGCAGCGCACCTGACGGCGCTGCCCGGCGCATCGGCTGCTCGAACGCGAGGCGGAACCTGGTTTATCAGGTTCCGCCTCCGTCATCTCGGGGCGATGCGGCCTGGGGAACTGCGGCCCTCGGCTCGAACGCGACGGAGTGAGTCCGCACGTCAAACTGAGGTTCACGCTGGGTGCCCAGCCCTCAGCGGCCGGGTGCGCCCGATCTCCGGGCTTGTCACGGGAAGATCCCCCACTTGCCCAGATAATAATAATCCTGTACTCTTTTATGTGTAAGCAAGGGCGTGAACTATGCACCCAGGAGAGGGCAATCATGGCGAACCGCATTCAGTACGGCACCCGCAACGCCGACGGCACCATCACCGAGTACCACATCCGCCGCGTCCCCTCCTGGCATGACGCCCAGCAGTTCGCCCACGTGTCCCGCCAGCCCACCGTGGCCGTCTTCCGCGTGGTTCGCGAGGGCCCCTTCTCGGTCAACCATGTCGGCGAAGCCGTAACCGACTGGTGCGACCTGCCCGAGAACGCCGCCATCCAGTTCGGCATCGACAGCGGCGGCACCGTCCGCGAAAGCCGCCACGACAACCTGACCTGCCTACCTGACCTGCATGACCTCACGGGCGAGGGTGACCCGCATGGCCACGCCCACGGCGGCGGTGGCCGCATCGTCTACCGCGCCGTCACCCTGCACCCCCAGTACGACCGCATCGCCGCCGCCCTCACCAACTGGACTCCCCTCTACCCCGCCTCTTGACCCACGCCACGGGGCGGCGCGCACCCGCGCCGCCCCGTGGCGGGCGGAACACCTGCCGGCGACGGATCAACGACGAAGACCGGGCTGTTCGGGATATGTGCACTCTCCGTTCGCGACGGACGTTCGATGTTTCCCGAACCGCAGACGCGATCACGCCGCAGGCGAGAGGTACTCGCTGCTCTGAAATTAACTATCCTGCACTGAATAAATCGGATCATCCGTGCGGCGTATCGCACGGCCGACCGCCCACCATTCCGAAAGGACTCCCCCGTTGACCCTCGCCTCCCACGACATCGACGACCGCGAAACCCCCGACCGCTCCCACGTCAACGTCGACCTGCTGACCGCCACCCTGAACCACATCGAAACCCATATGGACCTGTGGTGGCAGGAAGACCACCGCGGACCAGGACCCGACGGCGACATCCTCGACTTCGCAGCACGCGCCGTCGACCTCGCCAACGGACGCTGGGCATACGGACCCATCCAGCGAGGACCCGCCACCCAGAACTACCTACACCCCGAACCCGGCGACGACATGACCCGCGCCGTCATCATCGACGGCCGCCCGCTCATCAGCGTCTGGGAACGCGCCCGCCGCATCCTCGGCCTCGACCAGGAGGACGCTGTCGAGCTCTTCCACCCCATGGCCGAACTCGAAGACTTGCGGGAGACGGTCACCGCCATCACCGCCGCACGTCCCGCTACCGCTGACAGCGACGCCGACACCGCACACAACGTCACGCCGTAGACACCTCGGGGCGGCCGAGCGAAACCCAAGACCTCGCACCCGGCCGCCCCGGCATCCGACGACCGCCCACGCCCCACCCGGAACCTCCCACCCTGCGCCACCTCGTCACGCAGGCACGCCAAGTCGCCGGCACACCACGCGAGCCGCCAGCCCCGGCCAAGGCGAACCCCGAATGGACGGTAACCAGCTCGGACGCTTCCATGCCGGGTCGTGATCGCCCACCTCGCCCACATCGTCTGCCCGGCCTGCCAGATGCCCATCTTCTTCAGCACCGACGACGTCGAACAGATTGAACGCGCCGTCGACCTGCACCTGCGGCACGGATGTCCTTGCTGAACACCCCGCCCGCCCGAGCGGGCCGCGGCGACCCGCGCTCCCTGCTGGCGCAGCGCATGTTCGACGACCTCATGAGCCTGGCGCCCCCCGACCGGCGCACCGTCCTGGAAGAACTCACCGAAGACGAGGCCCGCCAGGTGTACGCGGCCGCGTACACGGTCGCCGGATCGGCGTACGCTCTCTGGGCCGACGACCCGGTGGGCTTCTGCGACCAGGTGCTCGGCTCGTCCGTGTGGAGCGTCCCCCGCCGCTTCATGCACGCCCTCGTCGAACACAAACAAGTCGCCGTCCCCAGTTGCTTCGGCTCGAGCAAGACGTACTCGGCGGGCCAGCTGGTTCTCTGGCACAGCCTCATCCACCCGGTCGGCACCGGCATCACCGTGAGCCTCGCCCCGCTATGGCGCCAAGTCGTCCGCCAGCTGTGGCGAGAAGTGCGGGCCGCGCACTCACGCGCCGGCTTGCCCGGCGTCATCGACATGGCCCAGTACAAGCTGCCGGACGCGTCCGGCATGGACACCGTCGTCGCCTACGGTCTCGCTGCCGCACCATACAACGAGGCGGCCGTACAGGGGGTTCACGCTAATCACCTGCTGCTCGTCGTCGAAGAAGCTGGCGGCATCGCGCACACGATCGGGCAGAACCTCGCCGGACTCATGGTCGGCCAGGACAGCCGCATGATCGCGATCGGCAACCCCCCGACGGACGAGCAGGGCACGTGGTTCGAACGGCTGTGCAACGACCCCGACGTGCACACGGTGCCGATCAGCGCGTACGACACCCCGAACCTCACCGGCGAGCAGTTCGGCCTGTGCCAGACATGCCCCGGCGCCGACCACAGCCCGGCCGTCCACATGGTCGACGACGTGTGGATTCGCCGCACGATCCGCGTCCACGGGCCGAAAAGCAATTACGTCAGAGCCAAAATTCACGCGCAATTCCCCCTCGGCGTCGCCAACGCCGTCATACCCTCCGACTGGGTTGAGGTCGCCGTCGGCCAGGACGAGCCAACCACCGGCACCCGCCTGTGCGACCTCGGCCTCGCCGAAGAACGCGACGAATGGAAGGTGGCGGCGGGCGCCTGGGTGCGCCTCGGCGTCGATGTCGCCTCCGACGGAGGCGATGAACTCGTCGTCGCCCGCACCGTCGGCGACCTCGTCACCATCGAACACACCAGCAGCGGCCCCGAGAACGCCGACCAGGTGCAGGTGGCGCACGCCGTACTGCAGCAGATCCGCCGGGCCGAACAGCTCTGCAAGGCTCTCGGTACGTCCGACCCCGTCCGCGTCAAAGTGGACGGCATCGGCGTCGGCTGGGGCGTCGTCAGCGTGCTCCGATCGTGGAAACTCGAAGGCCTGCACAGCGCCGACGTCATCTCCGTCGTCGTGTCGGAGGCAACCGGCCGCGAACCCGACGAAGCCACGATGCGGCCCATTAACAAGCGCGCCGAAATGTGGCTGTCCGGCCGCGCGCTTGTCCGCCCAGACGAGCGCGGCGCCACCCAGGTACGGCTGCGTATCGACGACATGGCGGCTGCGCAACTATCGGCGCCGAAACTGACCACGTCCGCCGCCGGCGGCTACTCGGTCATCGAGCCGAAGGCCGCCATGAAGAAACGCGGCGTACATAGCCCCGATCGCGCGGAAGCCGCCCTCCTGTCTGTCTACGAACCGCTCGTCGTGGAAGAGGACGACCCGTGGCGCATTCTTGTCTGATGCCGGGCCACCACGCGCACACAGCAGTAAAGGTTTACAAGCAGGTCGAAAACGTTACAGTGCAAAGTTTCACGCAGCGTGTAACGCCCGTTCCGGCCGCCCTCTTTATCTGACGCAGAGTGATCGTTACCGTGGGACCTTCGCGAAAGATCCTTACCAAATGTCCAAACACATGCAGTGCCGCCGTACACCCGCACGGGCACGCAGCCTTCATCTCTCGGCTGCGCGCATCCCACCCCGGGCGAACCCCCACACCCCCTCCACGGCGGCCCGCCATGTGCAGCACCACAAGGAGAGATACGACATGACGGAACGCCCCGGCCGACACACCTGGGGAATCGCGCTGACCATAGAAAACATTCCACCCACCACCATGCGGAAGCTCGCCAACAATCCGTTTCTCACTCTGCCGGACGACCTGCGTAACCTCGACGGATTCAACGACGGCGGCATCGTCCTGGAAGTCCTCGACGCGCTGTGCGTTCGATGCCGCAAAAGTTACGAGGACGTCGCCTATGCGCCCTGCCTCGCTGACGAAAAGAACGGCGAGCATCTGCGAGGTGGCACGCGCAACAGGGCCGCCCGGCTCGTGGCCGCGCCCGGCCAGCGTGCCGACGAAGTAGCCGCCCGCCATGAACGCAAGCTGGCACGCCGCGAAAACGCCGCCCTCATCCAGGCATCCCGCCTGTCCGGCCTGTCGTAGCCGCATTCCGGAAGCGCCCGCCGCACGCCCCGACTCCGCCCGTGGGAAGACTCCCACAGGCGGAGTCAGGGCGTGTCGGGCGTTCTGCAAGACGCACAGCGACGTAAGCGACCAAAGAAGGCACACTCCGGCCCCGAGCCAGCCCCAAACCCAGGGCAGGCACCGGCACGGGGGGCCTACGAACCACATGGCGTACATGACCGGCGGCGACCACGACGACCACGAACCGCTGCCTGACGGCCGCGACCGCGCCCGCCGCGACGTCATCGGCCTCGCACTCCTCATCGTCGGCGCTCTCCTGACCACCATCGGCGCCGCCGCGCTGTGGCATCCCGCCGCCGCCCTCGTCGTCGCCGGCATGTGGCTGGTCGCAGCTGGCTGGCTCACCGCAACCAGCCGCTAACCGGGGGTGTTAC
The DNA here is from genome assembly GCF_040638335.1 of Nonomuraea sp. NPDC026600. Taxonomy (NCBI): domain Bacteria; kingdom Bacillati; phylum Actinomycetota; class Actinomycetes; order Streptosporangiales; family Streptosporangiaceae; genus Nonomuraea; species Nonomuraea sp. NPDC026600. Next base: position 149,258 of record NZ_JBEZYD010000018.1, on the reverse strand, counting down.
GTGAGTCGTCGATTTCTACCGGCGCTGCTGCCGCCTCGCCAAGCCACGCCCGCGCGCGGCCTTCAAACCAAGAACCTCGGCGGACGCACCCTCACCGCCGAGCAGTGGCTGACCAACGCCTCCCAGTCGGCACGGCGAGCATGGCCAGTCGACCGGGCCGTGGCCGAAGGCTTCGAACGCGGCATCTGGGTGTACAAGTCAGTCGACACCATCGCCGACCATCAGTCCACGCTCGACTTCCAGCTCCGTCAAGGCGACGAGATCGTCGACGACCACCCGCTGGTGAACCTCCTCAACGACGGCAAGGCCAACCCATTGGAGACCGGGCGCACCTTCCGCTACCGGCTGTCCACGCAGATTCTCCTCAGCCCACCGGGCGCGTTCGTCGAAGTGACGCTCAGTAACGCCGGGACGCCGATCCGCCTGGACTTGCTGCCGCCGTCACGCACCAGGCCGGTGCCCGGCCTCGGCGGAAACTTGCTGTCCCACTTTGAGACGATCACGGCCGACGGCACCCGCGTCTACATCGACCCCGAACGAGTGCGCTGGTTCAGAAAGCCCCACCCGACCGATCCATACCGGGGCATGACGCCGCTGGAAGCGGCCGGATTGTCCGTCGATTTGGATTTCCTCGCCCGCCTGTATCAGGTCAGTTTCTTGCGTAACGACGGCCGACCCGGCGGCATCGTCGCCATCGAGGGCCGCAGCAACGAAGCCGACGCCCGCCTGCTGGAGTCCCGCTTCGGACGCGGCCCCACCGAAGCCGGCAAAGTCACTGTCATCAGCGGCAAACTCTCCTATGTAGACCTGGCCAGCCGACCCCGCGACATGGCGTACGGCGACATGGCCAACAAAGCGAAAGAGGAGACACTCGCGGCGTTCGGCGTCGGCGAGTCCGTCCTCGGCAACAGCAGCGGCCGCACATTTGATAACGCTGAGCAGGAATTATTCAATTTCTGGACCGTGACGATGCCGCCTCACCTGAGGCTGATCTCCGCCGGGTTCGATGACGACACCGACGATGACGTCGTTGGCGAGTTCGATATCTCCAACGTGGAGGTGCTGCGCCGCACCGCCGCCGCCCGCCGCGCCGAAGCCCGCGAGGAACTCGAAAAGGGCGCCATCAGCTTGGATGAGTACCGGCAAATCGCGGACTATGAACCGTTCGATCTGCCGCACACCCGCGCCCTGTATGTGTCCCAGGGCCGTACCCCTATCCCCACCCGGGAAGAGGACGCGGTCGCGCTCGGCCTGGCCGCTCCCGAACCCGAGGGCGACCAGCTGGTCGAACCTGGCGACACCTCAGCCGAACCCGAAGATGAGGCCGACGCCGACGTGGGCGACGTCGGGCAAACCCTCGATCTCGGCGACGACGCCACCGCCGCGGCGTTCAACCTTCTGCAGGACGCCCTCCCTGACAATCCCGTCGAAGCCAAGACGCTGCCCGCGTTCGGCACCGACGACCAGCAGCCCCTCCTCGCTGGCGTACGAGGCGACGTGCAAGACCAGCTAGAAGCCGACCTGCGCCAGCTGCTCGACGCGCTCGCACGCCGCCTCATCGAACGCACCGTCGCCCGCGCCGCCAGCCCGAAGACACGCAAGGGCACCCGCCACTGGCAGGCCGAATACGACGTCGACACACGCGTCGGAGACGCGCTGCTGGAGGCGGGCCGTGTGGCCGCCTCGGACCAGTGGATGAAGCACATCCGGGAAGTCGCCACCGACACGCTCGAGCAAGGAGCCCGCGCCGCAGCAGCCGAAATCGACGACACCACCCAAGACACGGCTGCGGACGCCGCCGCTGAGGAAGTGCTCGGCTGGCTGGCCCTGGCCACCTCCGGCCAAGCCGCCCGCCTGGCCGGCATCGTCGCAGCGACCGACATCACCGGCGCCACCATGGACGCCATCGTCGCCGCCGTCCGCGCCCAACTGCCGCGCGTGGAAGCGTGGGCGGCCAGCACCGCCGCCCGAGCGGCCACCGCAGTCGTCGCCTCCGCCCAAGCTGGAGCGGCGCGCCGTCTGGCCGGGCCCGGCGGCCGCGTCACCGCCATCTGGAAGGCAGGCAACGACACGCCGGCGCGCCCCTGGCACTCTTTTGCCGCAGACGGGCAGACAAGCGACCTGAGCGCCCCGTTCGAGATCGGCGGCGCCGCGCTGCGCTGGCCAGGCGACACCCGCGCCCCCGACGAGGAAACGCAGGGCTGCCGGTGCCGCCTGACCTGGCTGATTAGTCCAGGCTGAACAGCTTCACCGGGTACGACGCCACCAGAAACGCCACCTCACCTGGGCTGACGGTGCATGCTCGAAAGCCCAGCCAATCGAATCCATCAGCTTGGCCAATCCATGCGTGACCTTCCTCCACGTCGGGGGCATGCCGAGGAGTGCCCGCCGGCAGCCGCGAAGCGCCTCTCTGATCAGGAGGAAACCTAAACCGAGCACGCCAACCATCGTGAGGATCAAGTACCCGATGGCCATCAGGTGTTCCCTTGGCCCCATCTCCGTCCCCGGAGGAGGCGCCCACGTTGGCACCACCGTGGTGGAGGGCTCCACTAAGGGCATCTCCGATGACATCATTGGGTACAACCGGGGATAGAAGGAGCCATAGAAGATAAACCCGACGCCCACCGCCACGACGCCGAGAATCGGCACGGCGAAGGCCCCCACCCGCATGTTGAGTGTGGCCCGTTCCTGCTGGCGGATGCCCTCCAACGGCACCCGGGTACGTGACATCCGGAGTCGGTGGCTGATCTTGTCCGGGCTCGTGGCTGGCATCGGGCGGCTTTCGTACTCCCACGCCTCCGCCCGGATGAGGCCGCGCAGCATGTCATCCGCGTAGGAGTCGTCCTGCTGTTGGCGTTCGCTGATCCACCTCATTCTGTGGCCCCCCTCTCCAGCATCAGCGAGGGTCGCACGCTGATGCCGAGCTGCTCGCGAAGCCGGCCCCTTATCCGCTGAAGCCGAGTCCGCACCGTGCTGGCGTTGAGCCCAAGCTCCACAGCGATGTCGGCGGCCGTCATCTCCTCGCTGTAGTGCATGATGGCGATCATGCGGTCGCCGCCGCCTAAGGAGCTTAGAAACCTATGTGCCTGGGCCGCGATCATCCGATCGTGAACATGTTCGATCTCATCTCGCGGCGACTTGAACAGCTTGCGGAAGGCACGCCACTTGGCGTCTTCGCGTCTGAGCAGGCTGTACGCCTTACGCCGGATGATCGTCGTCATCCATGCCGCCGGGACTCGATCCTCGGGCGCAAGCTGACCGGTCGCGCTGTGATGCTTCACACACTGGTCCACGGCATGGTCAACAGCCTCTTCAGCGATCACACTGTTGCCGCGACTGTAGAAGAGAGCGCGTCGCGTCAAGGGGTCGAACCACTCCTGGAAGAACGCTTCCAGGTCGTCCTCTGCCGGTACGTCCTCTTGTCGTGGGTCATGCACCTGACCCCTCCCTGCGGGGTACGGCGGGAACTTCAGCGGCCCCGCCCTGGCTGCGAATGTCGTTGACCTGCACCTGCGTTTGCGATTCAACGCCCTGGTCAAGATGCACACTGGTGCCGGGCTGAGCGTGTACCAAGTAGCGCACAACGGCGTCGCCTCTGGCGCGCTCTCGCAGATACTCGTAAGCCGCGCTGATGGAGGCGTGGAGGAGTCCCGCAATAACAACCAGCAGCCCGGCCCAGAGGTCGAGTGTTGCCAGGGTGCCAGCGCCGAGAATCCACCCGGGCGCCTTCGACGGCGTCTTCATATCTGACTCACGCACCAGCGTGGCCACCTGTCTCACACCAGTTTCATGATTCTTTCCCGCCGCCAGTGGCGACCTGGACAGCCCTGTGGACCTGCCCGGATGCCTCACCTTGGGCCGATGCGACGTTAACGCGCCGCTTCGGCACGCTGCACCGCGACATTGCCAGGGGCAGCACGCGGGGGGCCAGGTTGACGACCGACACCGACATGGACGCGGACGCCAGGTCGATTAGCTGGGAAGAGAAGGCGCTCGGCCGGGACAAGTTCGACGGCGACAAGCACCCGCGTGACCGCAAGGGACGCTTCATCGAAACGGGCGCCACCGTGCGCGTGTGGGGCGGCGGCGTCGGCAAGGTCGTCAAGAACGTCGGCGGCGGCCGCATCGAGGTGAAGTTCCCCGACGGCAACATTCAGCGCGTCCATCGCAACTACCTGACCGTCGAGAAACGTCCGGACGGGTCCGCCCCCACCGGCAAGGTCACAGACAAGCCCGCCGAAATCCCGGTGAAGAAGCCCACCGGCGGCATCCCCGAGTACGCCCCAGAGGGCCGCGACGGACGTGCCCGCGTCCGCGACATCCGCGGCCGCCGAGCTGTCCTCATGTACGGCCGCGACCCGCGCAGCGATGACGCCGTCGTCCGCGTCGGCGTCATCTCGCAGGTGGGTCGCATCATCAACGGGCAGATGCGGGTCGAGTTGGACTCTCCCGGCGGCCGCTCCTCCCTCGTCGTTGACGACGACGCGGTCGCCCGGCTCATTCCGGACAAGCCGCTGCAGGACCTTATCGCCGCGGTGCGCCGACGAGACCCGAACGTGCAGCAGATGGGCCGCGCCCTGATCGGTGCCGCGATCCGGGACGACGACAGCGAAGCGGGAGCACCTGAGGCGGGCGCCCCGGCTGGGCGTAGGGACGCACGCCCCACTGGGGAAACTGCGGACGGGTCCGCCCAGAACAACGCCAGGCGACGCCAGGCCGCGCCGTCCACGGCTGGTGGGGCCAAGGACGAGGCCGTCAAGGACGAGACCGACGACGGCAAGACCGCGAAGGGCGAGAGCGGCAAGGACGGCGGCCGGGAAGCGGACGCGCCGCAGTCCGAACCTGACGACAAGCCCGCACAGGACGAAGCACCGGCCACCGCACCAGCCGACGCGCCCGCCAGCGACGAACCGGTCAGCGACACCCCTGCCAACGAGGCGGCACCCGCTACCACCACCGCACCCGAGTCTGCCGGACCGGACGCTCCTTCCACCCCCGTCACCGTCACCGCTGGCGACCTCAAGGCTGGCGACCGCGTTGCCTTCGACGTTCCCGTGACCGCAGCCAGCCGCGAACGCTTCACCAGCCCGAATGGCATCAGCCCCGCCACCGGCACCATCGTCACCGTTCACGGCCCCCTGCGTCGCGACCCCATCGACAATCTCGGCGGATTCACGCTGGAACTCGGTGAGAACGCCCGGTGGGAGTCACCGAACGCGATGGGCGCTCTATCCCCCGGCGGACGCGACTTCATCCTCGACGACGGCCAGGCCGTCCACCGCACCAGCCGCGGCGCCGCCCCGGGCAGACGCCCCGCGCAGCCGACGGCGGACGCCCGTCAAGACGGCCTGTTCCTCGAATCCGACCGCGCTGGCACGCAGGAGATTTTCGACCCGTACGCGCCCGACTTCGAAACCGTCGGCGCCAACTCCGGCAACGCCGCCGAACCTGTGCAAGCCGTGGCTCCCGACAAGATGGCACAGAGCGCCGCCAGAGACGTGCCCGCCGACGGCAGCCCCGTCGAGCCCGAGCCGGAGCGGGTCAGGCCGCCCGAGACTCGCGCGCAGAACATGACACCTGAGCAGTGGCAGGCGGAACTCCGCAACCGCTACGGCTCCCCCGAAGCCGCCGACGCCGTCCGCGACCTGTTGGCGATCATCAACGCCAAACCCCCCGAAGATGACGACGAGTTCGAAGACCACTTCCTAGGCGTCGCCGACGCGTACGGCGCCGCCGAGAACGCCATTATGGCGATCCGCGACCGCTTCGCTGACGAGCCCGGGTGGGCCAACAGCTACGGCCAAGTCATCTACCGGCCCAACCGCGACTGGCTGCACGACCTCATCCCGCAGGTGCGCAAGCGTGTCCGCGACCGGGCGTACGACGCACCAGCCCAGGACGTGCGGGAACGGCGGGCGCAGCTGCGCGCCATGACCGTGGACGAGCTCCACACGGAACTGGCCGCCCTGGACGCCGACTTGGCCCGGCCCGGCGTCAACCCGTTCCGCGCGGCACGCGAAGTTCAGCGGGCGCCGATCGCCGAGGAACTGAGCCAGCGCGCCCGGCAGGCGTCCATGCGCGCCCGCAGCCTGGCCGACGCCGGCGACTACGACGGCGCATTGACCGCACTCGACAACGGCGAACGCACCTGGCCACAGGCGCGCAACTGGGAGCGCATCCGCGCAGGCGTGCGCGCCCGCCGCGACGAGAACGTCTCGCAGACGCCAGCCGCCGCGGGCGAGCCGGAGACGACGGCCGCGCCGGGCGACGGCAGCGGGCCGGGACGCGTCGTCGACACCAGCTACGGCACCTATCGGTGGGAAGGAGACGACGGGCAGATGTCCGCCGTCGCCTTCCCCACCCCCAGCGACGCCGAAGCCGCCCTGGACCGCTACCGCCGCCACCAGGCCAACCCGCCCTCGACGGAACGGGCCGACACCGCCGACATCGTCATCGGCGACCACCTGTACCAGCCGGAAAACGACCTGTACGACGTCGTCGTCACCGGCATCGACGACACCCCCGGCGACGACCGGTACGCCCGCGTGCAGCACACCGACGGCCACACGTCCCGGCTGCGACTTCCCGCTGGCGACCAGCACACGCGCGCCATCAGCGCGGGCGGTCTGCGCCTCATTCCGGGCTCCGGCCGCGGCAACGGACAGCCGCGCGGCGCCGTCGCCGCCGTCCCCGACAACGGCCAGCCGTCCACTCCGGACGGGCTGCCCGCGCTCACCCCTGACCAGCGCTCCCAGCATCTCGCCAACTCCCGCCGCCAGTACGTGCCCGACCTACTCGCCGAAGCCGAACGGCACTTCAACGCCGGCCGCGACAGCGCAGGCCTTGACGCGCTCGGCCGGGCCACTGACATCGCCCCCGACCTGGCTGGCACCCCCGAATGGCAGCAGCGAGCCGACACCATGCGGCAGCGAATCCAGCAGGCGCATGACGCCCGCATGGCCGCCATCAGCGACGACGACCTCGTCGCGCAGATGGCCACCGCCCAGCGCGGCCACGAGGCCGCGCTCCGCCGCGCCGCCGAAACAGGGCAGGACGACGGCGACGTCGCCGCTACCAAGTACGAGCTCGACACCCTTCAGGCCGAAGCGGACCGGCGCGCCGCACTCCACGCCGCCGAGCCCCGCCCGGGCGGGCCCGTGAACGCCGGCGACCTCCAGCCCGGCGACCGCATCCGGGTCGTACACCGCGCCGACGGCGTCCGCCGCGTCCGCTCCACTGCGGGCAGCTACCTCACCCGCGACGACGGCGAAGCATGGATCGGCACCGTCCCAGACGGCTACGAGCCCGGCCAGCCCGTTCGCCTCACCGACGTGATCACCGAGCAGTCCGGGATCGTGCTGCCGCGCCACCTCGCCGACGTGCCGCCTATCCTCCTCGACGACCGCGTGGAACGCCTCAGCCCAGACGAGGCGGCCGCATCGATCCGCGCAGCCGACGAGCTGCGGACAGCCCAGGCCGCGCGCGCCGCCGACGCGGCCGCGAACCGGCCGCCGCAGCACCCGTCCGTGATGAGCACGCGCGACCTAGCGGTCGAGTACGGGGAAGCGAACGACGCCGTCGGCCGCCGCCTCGGCGACTACGCCGAGGCTCTCGACGGCGCCGCCGGCGGCCGCGACGAGCAGAAGGTAGGCGCCGCCGAGCAGGCGTGGGTTGCCGCAGATGACTCCCTTGCCCAGCACATCGCCGCCCTCACCCCCGAGCAGGACCCGAAGGGGTTCGTGCGGTTCCGCGCCGGCCAGGCCCGCCAGGAACTGCAGGCCCGGCTGCGGACCGTAGGCGGCTCCGCCCTGCGCGCACGTAACCCCGAACCCGACGGCCCGCAACCCGAAGCCTCACGCGTGACCCTGCCGGACGGCGTCACCGTCGCCCCAGCCGTCGGCAAGAACAACGTGGTCGACATCGCCCGGCCCGGCGACCCCAAGCACGGCGACAAGCCCCTCGGGCAGGTCGGTCAGAACGTCCCGAGCCGGTCGTTCCGCCGCAGCGCCCGCCCCACCTGGTTCTGGCGCGCCCCCGGGCAGGGCACCGCGGGGAACGGCCGCTACGCCACGCAGGAGGAAGCGGTGGCGGCGCTGATCGCCTATACCGACCTGGCCGACCGGCCTTTCGCCTCCGAGGCCGTGCACCCGTCCGACCTGGCCATCGGCGACGCCATCGTCGTCCGGGAAGGCCGCAACAAGGCCACCGGCTACTCCGGGCGTATCCCCGCCGGCGAACGCGGCGTCATCGAGCAGCTCGATCACAACGGCGACAACTCGTGGTCCATCCACGTCCGGATGCCCGATGATCGCCGCCTCGTGCACACCACGCCCGTGTCCACCGAGGACCAACAGATCGACCGCATCATCGGCGACCGGCCGCCGATCCCCGTGCAGAACGTGTCCCCGGCTGTGGTCGCGGCTGGCGCGTGGGTGATCCCGAACGGGTCCAACACGCCCGCTCAGGTGATCGGCGGCGACTACGGCATCGACGGCGGCGTGCTCCTGCGCGTCCGCACCGCCGACGGCCGCGACGAAATCATCGACACCCGCGCCGACAGCAGCCTGCGGCGCGCCTTCCCCGCTGACGACACCGGCGACGTGTGGGAGGACCTGTCGCAGTCGCGGCTCCAGCCCGCGCCCGGTAACCGGCTGGCCGCGCACACGGTGCCGGCGTGGCAGCTCGGTCCCGGCGACGTTATCGACCTCGCTGGCAGCGACGGCGGCGGTGACGGGCCGGGTTTGCCGGCGTACGTGGCGCGCGTCATGCGCGGCCGCGACACGATCGCGGTCGAAGCCGTGGACTGGCGCGGCGAATCTCACTGGACCACGTACGGCCCGGATGAGCAGACGCGCCACCTCGTTGAGATCCCGGCAGATGCCACGCTCGAGCAGGTCCCGCCCAAGGCGATACAGCCCGGTGACCGGCTCATCATCCCTCTGCCCGGCACGCTCGACGGCTCCCGCTTGGAGCGCGTCACCCGCGTCGCCGACGGCTGGGTTCACACCGTCGATGACTCCGGCACCGCGTCCATGGTCCCGCTCGGCGACGACCCCATCTGGCGGCTCCCCGGCAAGACCCCTGCCCCCGCCAAACCGAAGGCGAAGACGAGGAAGCGCAGCCCGAAGGACGCTGCCGAGGCGGTGGAGGGGCCGCCGACGGCGCGGGTACGGCTACGGTCCGACATTCGCAAGCGCGTCCTCAGCCTCGGCATCGACACCAGCACCGACGCGACCCCGCAGATCCGCGAAGCCGCCGCGATGCTGCGCGCCAGCGAGCCGATGACCGGCGACCACATGCGCGCCTTCGGCAACCACCTGCGCGCCCTGTCCGACGACCAGTCCCTGCCAGCGGCGCGGCGACGGGCGCTGCAGCGGGCCGCCTCCTGGGTCGACGGCTCCTACGCACGTCTGAACGGATACCCGGAACCGCCGCACGACCCGCACCGCGCCACCCCTGAGCGCTCACGCGCCGACAACCTCACCGAAGGAGACACGATCGCCATCCCGGAGCTGGACGGCACCGTCACGTACGGTCGCGTCGTCGCCACCCGGCCGATCGCTCGCTTCCCCCTCATGACCGTCACCATCGAACGCGACAACGGCGACCGCGAACAGCGCATCCTCGCCTCAGGCGTCGACGTGTGGCTGATGCCGGACCTCCCCCCGGATGAGGACGTCGCCCCCGACGCGCCGGACCCGATCGAACACATCAGCCCCGATCGGCTCGAAGCCGGCGACACCATCCGCTACCAGGGCCGCGACCTCGGCGTCGTCGACCTGTGGCGGACATCGCCGCCGCTTGCCGCGACCGACACTTGGCAGGCCGCCCTCGACAACGGCACCGATGACCGCGAACAGGTGACGCTCACCGACAGCGGCGCCCCGTCCGTCGTCCGTGTTCGCCGCGGCGTCCAGTCAGCCGGGCAGCCATGGGACTCCGTCCTCGACAACAGCAGCGGCGACGGCGACATCCCCGCCAGCGACGTCCAGGTGGGCGACCGGGTCACGTTCGGCCCCGAACACAACGGCATCACCGGCACCATCGAAATGCTCAACCCAGTCCTCGACACCGACGGCAGCCAAGTAGGAGCGTCCGCGTGGGTGCGCACCCTCGACGACGACGTCGAACTGGTGCCCATCCTCGAAGGCGACGGCAGCCACGTCACCCGGCACGCACGCGGCGGCACTGACGCCCAGGCACGCATCCACCGGGAGCAGGCACGTCGGCGCGAACGCGAGCGGGAACGCCGCGTCACCGAAGCGCTCGCGAACGCTGAAACGGCCCTGTACGCCGACGCCGCGAAGACGATCGAGGCCGAGTACCAGAACCGGCGCGTGCACCCGCCGGAGACCGGCGACCGCATCTGGGCGGCCGCCCCGGACCTTGTTGAGACGGCGTGGAAGCGCCACAGCGACGACAGCGTTGCCCACCAGGTTGCCGTCTTGCTCACGGACGACGCCGACGATGAGCAGAACAGCGTGCTGGCCAAGCGAGTCGCGCCCCTCGTTGCCCAGATTCGTGAACGCGCCGCCTCGAACCTGGTCCAGTCGATCGTGAACGTGGATCCGCTACCAGGTGAGAACTACGACCAGGTGCTCGCCCGCATGCTCGACCAGTTCGCCACGCAGCCGCCCCTTGTCGGCCGCAACGTCGGCCGCATCCTCGCGGCCCGCGACCTCACCGAACTTGACGCCGTCGCCGCGCCCGAAATGCCCGACCTGCCCGACGACGTGGCCGGCCTGCCCGCACGGCTGGCCGCCTACCGGAAGGCGCTCCCAGATGACCTGGCCGACATCGGCCGTAAGGAAGTCCGCCGCCGCGTCTACATGCCGCTCAGCCTTGACGACCTCGAAGAGGCACGCTGGCCCGACCTCGACACCATCACCGCCCACATCCCCGACATCGCCGACCGCGACGGCGGCCCCGGCGAGCACGCCATGCGCCACCTGGCCGTCATCAAGGCCGCCGGCGCCGACGTCGCCGCCGACGTCGAAGCCCGCGCCCACACGGTGGACGGCTACAGCGACGCCGTCGCCGCCGCCAACACAGCCGAAACCCGCATCCAGGCCGCCCACACCGACATCGAACGCATCAAGGCCGAACACGGCCGCACCCGCAAGACCCGCCTCGACACAGCCGCGCAGAAGCTCGGCTACGACGGCATCGACGACCTCGTCTCCCAGGCGAACGCCGACCCGGCCAGCCAGGCAGCCAGGGACCGGTGGAAGGTCATCACCCCGGCCGAGTTCGGCGGCGGCGACCTGCCCGAAGTGGCCGAGCTGAAGGAGCAGATCCGCGCCGACAGCACCGCCAAGCAGGCCGCCACCACGACTGCGCGCGGCATCCGCCGCCAGGCCACCCTGGACGCGCTCGCCGCGCTCCGCGACGTCGGCGACGCCCGCCTCGACCTGCGCGACGAACGAGGCCGCCGCCGCCCCGACAACCACCGCGTCGCTGGGATGATGCGCGACGCCGAACAGCACTTCCCCGACGACTGGGTGAACACCCTCAACGCCAACGGGCCGCTCACCCTCCACTCCACAAACGAACGCCCGCACATAGACCCCGAAACCGGCGCCGTCACGCTCAATCCTGGCTGGGGCGGCGGCCGGTACGGCCGCGACCAGGCCGTCCACGAGCTCGGCCACATCTTCCAGCGGACCATCCCCGGCCTCGCCGAAGCCGAACACGCCTACACGTGGGAACGCACCGCCACCGGCACCATCGGCGAACGCCGCCGCCCCGACATGCGGCCCGTCGATGGCAACCCTGACGAGGTCGGCTACCCCGACGCGTTCCCGCACCCGTACACCGGCCGCATGTACGCGCACGGCGGCGGCGAAGTCTTCACCACCGCCGTCCAGGACCTGTTCGGCGACGGCGACTACCTCGACGACGACATGCGAGCTTGGACGCTCGGCGTTCTCTCCCTTCTCGGCACCACCCCGGACGGGCCTCAGCGTGACCCGCTCGACGGCGTCGACCTCGCGTCGCTGTCCCGCCAGGACCTGCAGGACCTCCTCGGCGGCATCCCGTGGGGGTCGCCCGCGTACAGCCGCATCATGGCCGAACTCCGCGGCCGGCCCAGCGACGGCGACGACCCGCTGGACGGCGTCAACCTGGACGAGCTGTCCGGCGAAGCCCTCGTCGGCCTCCTTGGCCGGGTCGACGACAACTACAGCGTCGCCCGCATCAGCGAAGCGCTCGACGAATGGGAGATCGAGGAGCAGGCCGAACGGGAACGCGCGCAGCGCATCGAGGCACGCATCGCCAGCGGCGCCACGGTGGACGAAGCCCTCCAGGAAGAATGGGGCGTCTCCGACGACGTGATGCGCGCCGACAACGCCCGCGCCCTGGCCGGCGCCAGCACCGGCCAGCGCACCGATGAGGTGATCCGCGCCGAGTACGACGCCTACATTCAGGGGCTGCGCGAGCGGGCCGACGCCTACCTACGCGGCGGCCGCGAGCTCAACCCGCAAGCGCAGGAGCGCGGCTACAACTCCGACCGACTGTGGACGTCCGGCAGCTGGGATGAGATTCGCGCGAACGCCAGCGACGAATTCTGGAACTGGATCCAGAACAGCGGCTGGATGAACTACACCGAGTACCGCGCTCAGTTCCTCGCCAGAGACCGCGACCTGCGCGCCGCCCGCCGCTCCCGCGAAGCGCGCGGCGCCGCCCGCCCGGACTCTCGCCGTTCCGGGACCGGCCGTCCCACCCGATAAGTTGAACCCCGACCCGGCCCGCGACCTCCCCGGCGCGCGGTCGGGCGGGCCGCCCCCCGGTCTTTTCACGTCCACCAGCCCGAACAGCAGAGGTGACCGGTGACCGAAGAATCCGCCGAAGGCAGCCCGCCCGCCACATCCACGTCCGCGGGCGGCTCGCTGGGCGTGCGCATCCACGCCGCGCTCCTGGCAGGCCGCGCTGCCGCCGGCCAAGGCCTTCCGCCAGCCGCCAACCCGTACGCCGCGACCAGCCGCGACGGTGGTGACGCCCTGACGCTGTCGCGGCTGTTCATGTTTGGTTACTGGCAGGCCGCCGGCCTGCCAATCAGCGAGAGGTGAAGCCCTTGTTCGAAGTTCACGGGTACGTCAACGGCGTCGCCTACGCGGTCACCGTGGGCCGCCCCCGCCTGGAGGCGGCCGCCACGTACGGTGTCGTATCCGGTTCCCCCGTTGCCGTTGCCCTCATCGAAGCCCGCGAAGGCGAGACGGTGACACGGCCGCACATGATGCCCGTTGTCGTGGACGCTGGCGACGCCGCCGCCGTCCTGGTCGCATTACGCGCGTGGACGGACGTGAAGAAGGTCGTCGGCGACATCCCAGCGCTAGGGAACGGCACGCCCGCCTGAAACGAAGCGGCGCCCGCAGCTTCGCCGAACCCCGGACGTGCCTGTGCAGAGCTGCAACAATCCCCGCATGACCTCGCCGCTCGACGACATCGCCCGCAACAGAGCAGCGCTCCTCCCGCCAGAGCTCAAGGAGCTCATGGACGCGCACGACGAGATGCTCAAGCGCGCCTACCGGTGCGCTGTGCTCGCGGCCGACGCGGACGCGAGCGTGCTGCCCGTAGCGGCTGACTACGTTGACGCGGTTTGCGAGCTCGACGCCGCTCTCGCAGGCTCCCCCGTCGTTGTGGCTTCCCTTCGCCAAGCCGCCCGGCGCTTCAGCGAGATGTTCGACCTCACCATCCCCAACGGGGGTAGCGCCAGCGAGGACGAAGACGCCCTCATCGACGCCGTCCAGCTCCTCCGCGAGACGCTCGCCACCGTAGACGAAGCCCTAGCCAAGAACGCCCCCCGAGGGAACTGACCAGTGGCCGCGCTCGCCGGCGCAGCCACTCGCGCCATCAGCGCGTCCGTTCCCTCTGTCTTCCGCATCGAGAGGGCCTGAGCGAGGCTCCTCCAGCCGCGTCTCTGGCGGTATCCGTCGCAGTCACCGTCGCAGAAAATAACCATCCTGTAGTAGAATTCTGGCATCAAAGGGGCGAAGGTGTCGTTGGCGGGCCGCACGGCCCAGCAGCAAGATCACCGGACCCGCCACTTCCCCCGACTCTGCGAGGACGTAACGCATGTCGAGCACCGACGCCATCTTTAATGCGATCCGCGACCAGTGGATCATCGACCACCCGGGCATAGACCCGGACGACGACCCCAACTTCCTCCGTGCCGTACGCACCGCAGAGGGACAGGACCCCGAAACGGGCGTCCCCCTCGACGAGTAGCGGCACACGCGGCCCGGCTGCCGGCCAAGCCGCACCGCACGAAAGAGGGCGGCAACCCCCATGACCACGGGGTTGCCGCCCTCTTTCGCGTCCCAGCCCAACGCGACCTAAGCCGCTCAATTCGCCACCATCCCCGGGCGAGCGGCCCACACGAGGCACCGGCCGCTCCGTACCAGCCGGGGGGACACGTTGGGCCTGATCCAGTGGGAGCGCTACGGCGTCCGCTTCACCGCGGACGGTGCGCTCGACGTTAAAGCGGTCCTCGCGCCTGGTGACACGTGGCAGCCGCGCGACTGGCGAGGCCGCTGGATCTGGATGGGCGGCCGCGTCCAGCTGCGAGGCCGGAACCGGTACGGCACTGTCATCGGCGGCGACCAACGCCGCGGCGTCACTATCGCATGGGACGACGACCACACCAGCACCGTCGCCCCGCACCTGCTGCGCGTCGATACGCCCGCGCGCGCCCGCCCCCTGCGTGCTCCGCGCGGCGACGCCCTCTTCGACCTCGCCTCGCCGCCAGCCACCAGCCCCACGACAGCGGCACGGATGCCGGCCGTTCGCGACCGTATCCCCGCCGGCGCGTGGGCGCCCGCTCCGGACGGCGCCGCCCCAGACCAGGCCGCGGTCCGCTACCTGGCCAGAGAAAACGTTCGCGCCTGGCTGACCGAAACGAACGGCAGCCCCGTCGCCTACCTCGACCAGAACGGCGACGTGCGCCGCTACATCGACATCAGCCGGTGGGAAGCGGACGTCGCCCGGCTCGGCCTCCCCGAGGCGGATCCGCCGCGCGGACCCGCCGACGGCGTCCTGGACCCGGACGCCAGTCCGACCGGCGACGCCATCACGCACGTCATGTCCCCGGACGGGGTCGTGCACGCCTGGATGGTGCGCACGACGGGCGGCGCCGTCGGTTACGTGCGCGGACGCGACGGCCGAACGCGACGGTTCGCCCAGGTAGGCCGGTGGCGGCTCGCCGCACAGTCCGAAGGCGTCAGCGTAACCGCGCGCCGCGCCACCCCGAGCCGCCGCAGCCCGGCCAGCCCAGCTTTCGAGCAGACGCCCATCCCGGACCTGTTCGGCCCCGCACCCGTGGACGCGCTACCTCACCCGGCGTCGGCTGCCCCAGCCATCAACGTCGCCGACCTCGTCCCCGGCCTGCCCGGCTACGACGAAGACGACGCCGTCGGCAAACTCCGCGAACTCATCGACGGCGCCACGTTCGGAGGCCTCACCCTCCGCTTCGTCAACGCCGCCGCCACCGTCGGAGATAACGGCTCCGGCAAGTTGCGCTGGCGAGCCGACATCTTCAACGCCAGCGGCCGCCGCGTCGGCTCCACCGACCGCATCTGGCATCGCGAAACCGACGGCACCCTGTGGGCGAAGAACGACTTCATGTCGCTGCGCCACGAAGTCCGCGGCAACGGCTTCGCCGCCCCGTACAGCCTGTTCCTCGAACGCCACTACTGGAACGCTGGCTTCTCCCACGTGGCCGTGGATGCCGGCCTCGACGACGGCGGCTACGTGTGGGCGTCCGCAGGCTTTGACTTCGCTGATGCGCACTGGGCCGCCCGACGTATCGACGCGCTGCGCGAACTCGTAGCGGCGGGCGACGGCACCCGCGACGAGCTCGCCGCCGCAAGGGCGCTCCTCGACCGCGCGGACCGGCACGCGTTCGGCGAACCGGGATTCCCATCCGCCCGGGAGATCTCCCAGGTGGGCCGCCGCCCCGGGCAGAACTTCCGCGAACAGTCCTGGATCGGGTCACGCGCCATGCGCGGCTCAGGGTGGAACGGCATCAAGCGCAACCCGCTCCTTGCCGGCAACGACACCAGCACAGCCGAGGAACGCGCGACACCCGAACGCACCGACACCCCGGCTCCCGCCGAAGTACCTCCGGCACGTGCGACACCAGCAGCCAACGGCACCGTCGGCGCTCCCGCCCAGGCCGCAACGCCCCTACGCGCCGCCGACGACCTGGCCACGCCCGTGCCCGACACGACACCAACGAGCACGCCAGCCCCACCAGCTCCGGCCCGACGGCCACGACGGCAAGGCCCGCCGATCTCCACCCTTCGGCCAGGCCAGCGCATGCGCAACGGCCGCTACGGACCCGTCGCCGACATCACCGAAGTGCACCCGAACGGGCGCGGCGCCACCGTGGTGTTCACCGACGGCTCCACCCGCGTGCTCCGCGGCCCGAACATCCCCATCTCATTCGTCGTCACCGACGAAACCCCCACCAGCGCTCCCCCACCGACGCCAGCACGACGAACCGCCGCGGCAGCCGACCCCGGCATCCCCGACGCCGACGCCCGCCCCGAAAGGGCAAACCTGTACTTCAGCAGCCCCGACGGCCCTGGTGAAGCCTGGATACAGAACGACGGCCGCACCGCCACCTTCCACGTCCGCGGCCGCGACGGCATCGTCCGCCGCTACACCAACACTGTCGCCTGGGCCAACGCCCGCGATGCCGCCGGCGCCACAGAGCCCACGCCAGCGCCCACGCCCGCCGCCCGCCCAGCCCCGCACATCCCAGACCCGCCGCCCGGCTGGCTCGCCGGCGACGTCATCCCCCGCAACGACAACCCCGACCTCAACGCCATCAAAGAGCAGCTCCAGCAGCTCGTCGCGGGCCGCTCCTTCAACGGATTCGCCGTGAACATCACCGGCGTGACCGCCTACCACAACTCCGTCACCTTTGGCGCCGACATCCTCGACGCCAACGGCAGGCGCGTCGGCCGCACCGAACGCAAATGGATACGGAACGCCGACGGCACCATGTACGCATACAACAAGTACCTGGAGCTGGACGAACACGCGCGAGGCGGAGGATTCGCCCCCGTATGGGGCGCCTACCTCGAGCAGATCTACTGGGAGTCCGGCTTCGACCGCGTCGAAGTGCTCGCCGCTCTCGAAGACGGCGGATACGTGTGGGCTTCGGCGGGTTTCGACTTCAAGGCCGCAAGCGACGCCCGCGAGCTCATGGAGAGGCTGAGCCGTCTGCTCACCCAGGACGACCCACCGTGGCCAGCCGCCGTCCGATCAGCTGCCCGCGCACTGCTGGCCCGCGCCGAACGGCACGCGTTCGGTGAACCCGGCTTCCCGTCGGCGCGTGAACTGTCCCAGCTCGGCCGTCAGCCGGGCCAGAACATTCGTGAGCACTCGTGGCTGGGCATGGCGCTCATGCGCGGACGGATGTGGTCCGGCGTGAAGCGCAGACCACAGCGGGCGGACGTGTGAGCCAGCCGGGATCATCCCACGGCGCGCCATCAACCTCCCAAACGCGACGTAAGCCGACCCAGCAGCCACCATCCGCGGTCGTGACCAGAAGCAGGCAGCTGTGGCCGTACGGGCTCGCCATCGGCGTCTTGGTCAGTCTCGCCGGAGCAGCCGCCCTGTGGTGGACGTTCCTGCGGGCCGCCGACACCGACTTTCCCGAACCGGCGCCGCTGCCGCTGCTTCAAGCAGCCAGGAGGGGGCCTGCAATGACTCTGTACGGGGCGAACGGCGCGCAGCTGACGAAGGTGGCAGCTCAGGGCAAAAAGACCAACGTGCCCGTCACTGACCCGCTGATCAAGGTGACGGAGAACCTGTACGTCGACTTCAAGCCTGACGGCACCGCCTTCCCCGGCAGCGGACGCAAGTTGAAGTTCCCGAAGGACTCCATCATCCGGCAGTCGAAGCTCGACGCGTGCTTTCCTGCGGCGATCGTGGCGACGGTCAGCCCGGTGACCGGCCCGGCCGCCGGCGGCACCCAGGTCACCGTCAAGGGCACGGACTTCACGCCCGGCAGCACCGTAACGTTCGGCAGCACTGCCGCAACCGGCATCACCGTCGTGGATGAAACCACCATTCGCTGCACCACTCCGGCGAAGGCCGCCGGTGCCGTCGACGTGGCCGTCACCACAGACGCGGGCGCGGTCACCAAGACCGGCGCGTTCACCTACGCCTAACTCGCGCTGCTCTCGATGCTGATCGAGTGGCGTCGGGCGGGCATCCGGTTCACCGCATCCCCGTCCGGCGCCGACACGAAGGCGTACCGGCCGCAGATTCGTCATCGGGCTGCGGCCGGAACGCATGCACCAGGCGGAACATGGCAAGCACGGGGGTGGCGGGGCCGCTGGATCCGCATGGGCGAGCGCGTCCAGCTCGCCGGCCACGCCCGGCGCGGCACCGCGCAGTTCTCGGCCGACGGCCGCAACGTGACCGTGTTGTGGGACGACGGCGCCACGACCCTGGTGACCGGGCACAGGCTCCGCCCACTCCCCGCCAGTCGCACAGCAACAGCGGCACCATCACCTGGCCCGGCCGCCTCCGCCGCACGAACAGCTCCGGCCGCGCCAGCCGCCCCCGCTCCCGCAGCGGTTCCGGCCGGGCCACGCCTGGCCGACCTCATCCCCGGCCAGGACACCCAGCCAGACACCGCACGAGCGGCCGCCCGCGCCGGGCTCACCCGTCTCCTCGAAGGCCGCACGTACGGCGACGGCTACACGGCCACCCTTGACGACGTCACCACCGGCACCCACACGCCAGCCAGCGGCGGCGGCCACTACGTGCGCTTCACCGTCACCATTCACGCCGCCGACGGCAGCACCGCGGGGAAGTCCACCCGCAAACTCGTCCGCGATCCCGACGGCACCCTGTGGGCCGACCACGAGTACCAGGTGCTCGAGCCCGATCATCGAGGCCGCGGTTTCGGCTCGTCCTGGAACCACCACCTTGAGCGGCTGTACCGCACAGACGGGTTCGACCGCATCGAGCTGTTCGCCAGCGAAGACGACGGCGGCTACATGTGGGCCGCTGCGGGATACGACTTCGCCAACGAATGGAGCGCTACGACCGTCATCGGCAACCTGAAGCGGGAGCTTTCCGACCTGGCCTGGGCGCGCGACTCGTGGCCGGGCCCGGCCGACGACCCCAAGTTGCAGCAGATCCTCAACGACATCGCCATGCTCGAAGAGCTCCTCGACGATGCGCGAGCGGGATACGGCCAGCCTGCCTTCCCACTCGCGCATCGCATCTCCCAAATGGGTCGTCGCCCGGGGATGAAGTATCGTCGCGACGAATGGCTCGGCTCCCGAGTCATGGCCGGAACCGAATGGGAAGGAGTGCTGCTGCTGTGACCGATCCAGCGCGTGCGCTGTCGCGGCTGAGGTTCGAGTGGCGGGAAACCCACCCGGACGGACCCGACGACCCCAACGACGATTCCGCCTTCCTTCAGGCAGCCCGGGAAATCCTGGGACTGGACGCGGGAACCGGCCGCCGCAACACGGTAGAACGGCCCACGCCCGTTTGATCAGCCTTCCAGCGCGCTCCGGCGGACAGCTGACAGACTCCGCAGCGACAGTGTCCAGCCCAGCCGGATTGCGCACCAGCCCAGGGTTACGCGCCATGAACGCCAGCTCCCGAGCCATCAGGTCACGGATGGCGAGCACCCCGTCTACCTTCAAGACGCGGCCTGCGCGTCGGGACCGCCCTCGGGAAGCCGACGCGGCCGAACGCATCGCCGACCAGCGACACCATGCGAGCCCGCGCCATGAACCCGCTTCCGCTACCTCCGGAACTCCCACCTCTACCACCGCCCATTGGGCCCCGTGGGCGCATTTTGCGAGGCATAAGGCGACCCTGGGCGAGCCCTCTTTTCCTTCCGGCCGTAGGCCGCGGCGTATCGTCGTGACATGGGGAGCGTGGCAGCCGGCCGGGTGGCGTGATGGGCCGGCACTCCGTGGGGCCGAAGGGGCTGCGCGTTACCCCGGTGAAGTTGACGCCCACGAGCGAGCACTGGCTGTTCGCCCGGATGCGAGTGCCGACCGCCAAGGCCAGCGAGATCTGGTACAAGGTCACCAGGGACGGCCACGCTGTAGACGTCCCGGGCTACTACGAGCTGCAGGAGATCGTCCCGCCCTCGCCCACGTCATCCCCCAAGTGCGCATAGTCGCCGAACAGGATCAGCCGTGGCTGCTCCACGTCCGGGCCCCACCCGCATCGGCGCCACCTTCCGCACCCTGCCCGGCGCCGGCCACTTGGCCGTGGTGACCGAGACCGGCACCGGCCTGACGGTCACCAACGGCATCGAACACATCTGGGCCCAGCCTGGTCTCCCTCCACGGCCGGCCGCTGATGCTGCTCGAGCACTACCCGGCCCGCCTCGCCTTCAAGGGCATCGAGCAACTCGATGAGGCATGGGTCCCCGCTGGCGACAGCGAACCGTGCTGGCGCCCGATCTCGCCGATCTCGCCGGACGACCCGGAGCATGTCCTGCTGCAGGTGTGGATGGACGAGCACGAACGGCCCCCCGCCTCCTCGACGAAGCCGGGAAGGCCACAGCGACCGAGCGCACCTTCCAGGGCCGTGAGATCGAACGCAGCCCTGACCAGTTCGTGGCCCCTGCCGTCACCATGGCCGGCAAGGAGCCGATCCGGTGGGAGCGGACCACCATCACCGGATACAACCCCGACACCGGCAACCTCATCCTGTCGGGAGGAGAGCAGGTCACCCAACTCTTCGACCCCCACCCGTCCGTAAACCCATCACCGAAACCCAGGAGTGGCTCTACGACATTGCACGCGGCGTCATCCACCAGAACCCGGGGGAAGCTCCATGACGGACGCACTCGACCTGCCGGAAGGCGTCTACGCCATCCCCGACCCGCACAACCCGGACACGATCACCTACTGGCGGCGCCAGAACGCCAAGACCCGGCGCGGCACCGTCCCCAAGTTCCACGCGTGGCCGCCCAAGGCTCGCAATGGCCCCATCCTCTACAAGCAGAACGTGCCCGCCGGGCTGCACGGCACTCGGCGAATGGCTGTCCGCCCGGCAACGGACGAACCGCGCCCCCCCACGACCAGGCCGTCATCGACGCCATCGCCGCCGACCCGATCGCCGTCGGCCGCCGCTTCGCCCAACCGGCCCTCTGCTGCTGCCAGTGCGCCCGCGCCCTGATCGATGCGCTGTCCAAGGCGTACGGGATCGGCCCCGACTGCGGGAAGGCATCCCGGACGAGGTCCTCGCTCGGTACTTTGCTCCTCAGGTGGGCTCAGCCCACGCTGCCAACGAAGCCAGGAAGGCCCCAATTGATCACTATCACGCCCCCCGCCGCCGCCATCGGCACCGCCGCCGTGGACCTGATGACCCTGACCGTCAACGGCAGGAGGATGACGCTCACCGTCTTCCGGCAGATCCGCGAGCAGCCACTAATCGCCGACGACGGCACACTGAACGGCCAGCCATGGGGCGTCGTCAACTACCACCCCGACCGGTGCGGCGACAGCCAACTCACCCATTGGCACATCGTGTGGCAGCGCGGCACCGAACTGCTGCGCTCCCGCGTCCACGAGAAGCCCACCTTCGACTGGCCCACCCATTTCGCCCGCGCCGACCGCGTGTTCCAGTCCCAGGAGACCGATAGGTACCTCACCCTCGCAGTCCACGAATGGGTCAGCGGCCTCACCGAGACACTGATCTTGAAGGAGGTAGACACCCTCCGGGGCTACCACCCGGCGCTGATGCTCGTCCACGACGGCCTGTCCATGCACGGATCCGTCTCCGACATAGCCATCGCGGCAGTCCAGACCAAGCGCACGGCCGACAACCTCGGTGCCCTCCCCAATTGGGACAGCCCCTTCGCCGAGCAGATAAAGGCCGATCAGCAGCGAGCCATCGACGAGGCCGAGCAGGCCCGGACCGCGCTCGAGGACGAGGTGAACGGCTGGAACCTGACCCCCGCCGAGGTCAACCACGCCTACCACGCCGCCATTGCCGCCGAACTCGAACGCCGGCAGCGCCACCGTGACATCCGCGACGAACTCGCCGAGCTACCCCAGCTCTTCATCGCGCTATGACCGAGCCGTACGACGTCGGCGAGCTCAGTCGTTAGAGTCGCGCCCCTCACGCTCCACCTTTGACGGGCGCACATCAGGAATCAAGTCCTCCCGGATTTCCTCCAGCAGGTCCGCCGCACTCTCGATTCGCAGCCGGAACGCATTCACGAACAACGTGGGCGCGCCCATCTCCTCCATGCGGCGAGCGCTGTCCAGCAGCGACCGCAACCATCCGACTGCCAGGAGATACTCGCGCTCCGCGTCACTCGCCACACGCCCCATACTCCTGCTCCTGGCGCCTTTTGCGAGGCATTCACGCGCACGCGCGCGAGCCGGGCCCTCCTGCGCGGTTGAGTGGGTCCGGCGTAGTGTCGGGCCATGGTGCGCTCGGCGAGGTGGGCGGTGTGATGGGCCGCTATCTGGAAGGGCCGGATGGTCTGCGTGTCGAGCCGGTCGAGCTCCGCGCCGGCACCGCGCATTGGATCTTCGCCCAGATGCGCGAGCCAAGCGCCCGGCCGGGCGAGGTCTGGTACAAGGTCACCCGGGACGGGCATGCGGTCGATGTCCCGGGTTACTACCAGCTGGAGGAGATCGTCTCTCTTGCGGAGCTGCGCGAGGTCGACGAGGGCGCCGGCACCGAGACTGCATGATCATTGTGTACGCAATGGGCACCTGGGTTACCGCGTCCTCCGCCCCCGGGGCAGCGCACGGCGTTGCGCCGGCGCTGTGGCGGGCTGGTCGACGCGTTCGGCGTGGGCGCGTTGCGGGCCGCGGTCGGGTGCGAGCAGCACCTCGAATACGACGCGGCGGCCGTTGCCGCGGTGGCTGAGCTGGGTGGTGCTGCCGACGACGAGATCGGGGCAGGCGCGTAGCCACGGGATGGCGATCGCGAGCACCTCGTCGGCTTCGGCAGCGTTGTCGTCCATCGCGCGGAATTGGGTCACGGGGATTCTCCTCCGGTCGTTCAGGGGGCGTCAGAGGGTGACGAGGCGGCCGTCTTGCAGGTACACGCCGATGGGGCAGCGGCAGTCCCCAATGCAGGAGACGCTGCAGATCTTGCAGCACTGGCAGTAGGGGCTGCCGCCGCAGTAGCAGCAGTGCTCTACCGGTCGCTCCACCATGCCCGAGCTGTTGCAGTCCCAGCAGAAGCTGATGCCGTCGCAGTCGCATTCGGTCTCGTCCTCGTACTCACCGCACAGCCCGGCTGGGCACTCCCATTTGCCGTCCGCGCGCATCTTGTCTTCGCGGGCGCGGTCCTCGGCGTGGCCGTCTGGCGTGCGGCGCAGGAACACCGCGGCGTCGCCGGCGAGCTCGGTCGGCCATTCCTCGACGTGGCGCTCCCAGCCGTGCCCGGCGAGCGCCTTGTCGAGGCGGGCCGGGTCGAGCGGCACGGTGTCGGGCCAGAGGGGGAACGGCCGGTAGCCGTAGACGCCGGCGTTGTCCGTCTGCCAGTAGCGGGCGGCGGTGATCTCGATCCACCAGGAACAGCCGGCCTTGACTATGCGGGCCTTGACCGGCTGCTTGGGCGCGATCGACTGGTCGGCCTCGTTGAGCTTCTGCAGCGCCTGCTGGTAGGTGAGGCCGTGTTCGGTGGCGTAGGCGGTGACCTTGGCCTTGCGGTTGCTGTGCTTGGTCACAGGGATGTCCTTCCGGCGGGGGCCACGCACCCCACCGCAGGACGAGGCCGCGTAACGCGGGAAGTCTGGCGAGGTACGTCGATCCGCTCAGGACCTTCTCTCCCCGTCATGCGCTGCCCGTCTGCGTGGGAGACGGAGGTCAGCTCCGGGGAGACGGCTGGCGTTGCAGCCGTTGACGGGAATGTACACGACGGCCGCAGCCGACGCACTTCGTTACTGGCCGGTAGCGCTAACGGCTGTACCGTGGCCTGAGCTCCAAGCTTGCAGGCTTGATTACAAGCCATCAGGCTTTTAAAAGTCCACCGCTCGGAGTTCACGGGGCGAGCAGCCGGCCAAGGGCCTGCCGCCACACGTCGCCCGGGGTGGTGACCTGGTCGGCCAGCGCCTTGTACTGCGCCCACAAGGTCGGCGCCCGGTGCTCGGTCACGACCTCGGGGTGGTTGTCCCGCCAGCGGCGCAGCTCCCCGATCGCTTCCGCGCTGGTGTGCCAGCACGCCGCGTGCACCCGGGCCACCAGGTCCGCGGGGAGTCGCGCGTTGATCTTCGCCGGCCATTGCTGATCGACGCTGCCCGGCCACCTGCCCGCTCTGGGCGCGATGTTCGGCACCGGCGGCCAGTCGTGGTCCCAGCCGCGCCGCGTCAGCTCGATCCGGACGGCGTGGGTCATCAGGGCGTCGACGGTGTCGAGCAGTTCGCCGCGCTCGCGCATGTCGGCGATGTGTGCGCGGGCGGCGGCCCGGATCGATGCTCGTTCGACGGCGGTCATGTCCCAGGTGACTTGCCATCGGGGATCGGCCAGGACCTGCCGGCGGGCGGCGGCTTCCTGGGGAATGCGCTGTGTGAGCAGGTCGCGTAGGTGCGCGCTGACGCGGGGGGTTATGGGGGTGACGCCAGACATAAAGGCAGTGTGCCTCAATAGAAGCTGGCAGGCATGAAATGAAGCCTGCAAGCTTGAAAAACCGACTGGCGGGCCGTCGGCGCGTGCTCGGGGCTGCCGTTAGCGCGAGGAGGCTGGAGAGCCTCGCGCCGGCGGGAAGTTGGGCTGGCTACTTCTTCGCGCTTGACTCGGTCCTGGCGATCTGTGGGCGCGCGAGGGGTCCGGTGGTGTGATGTGCATCACACCTAGTTGATCAAGGCGTGGAGAAGATCAACGAACGTCACCCAAGGTAGACGCTTGATCACACCCCGAAACGCTACAGGCATTAAGCGCCACCCGCCTGATGTGCCGCACCGCCCGTGCGGGCGCTTTCCGAGGCACTTCCCACGCGCATGTTCTAACGTGGTGGAAGCACCTTTCCTGAGGGAACCCGGTTGACCTCCGCGGAGTCAACCGGCTCCGATTCCCCCATCGAGAGGTGCCGATATGGGAGAGAAGAAGCCCCGCTTCCCCAAGCGGGCGAGATGGCCCGAACCGAAGAACATCGCGAAGATCATTCGCAGGGTTCTGTTCGTGGTGGAGGTCATCTGGCGCTTGGTCGGTTGAGCCCGGAGGTATCAGCTCCAAACTCAACCCATGACCAACGCAAGTAGGTAAGCAAGGGGTGTCTCGCGCTTCTGCTCGATCGACGGAACGCGAGGCGCCTCTTCCTACGCCGCCTTCACGCCTGACTTCACGCGTTAAGACGGCCAGCTATCCATCCGGCTTACCTTCGACTGTACATCGCCGACGGTGTTCGCTGCAGTGAGATGTAGGGTCCTCATTGCATCCCCTGACTTGTTCGGCCGCACTACAAAGCTCACTTCTAACGTTCTGCTCTTACAGCCGTATGCGGAGCTTCCACTCGTAGCGCTCGCGCTAAGCCTTCATCGGCTACTACGCCGAAGACGTAAGCGGCGGGATCGTCTACCTTCCCTCTCCCCGACATGGAGAGGTCCCCGCATGCCTCCGAACACCGACGACCTGCGCGCCCTGCTCGACGGCATGTTGGACCGGATGCCCGTCGACGTGTTCGTGGACGAGGCGACCCGGCTCATCATGGGGCCGTTGCACGACCACCCCGTCCTGCAGCAGATCCGCGAACGCCGCGTGGCCGCCCTCGCCTTGTGGGTGGACGCGGCCGGTGAGGCGGTCGAGCAGGTCATCACGGGCGAGCAGGCGGCCGACCTGCGCGGCCACTTCGAGCAGCTGCGCGAACGCGCCGAATGCGACAGCCGGACCAGGGTGCCCCCGCTCGGCCCCATCGTGCCCGGTCAGCAGTGGGCGACGGTGTACGGCGTGCGGCTGCTCATCGAGGACCGGGCGCCCGTGCTCGGCGAGTACATCGCCGGCAGCGGCCCGGACCGCATCAAGGGCGGGATGACGGCGATCGCCAAGCAGCTGCTCCCCGCTGGCACCGCCGTGCACGTGCACGGCTACTCCTACATCTCCGCCCACCAGTTGCGGTACGGGATCCGGGAGGAGGTGATCTCGACCGCGAAGGCGCGGCTCGCGAAGATCCTCGACGCGCCCCACTTCGTCGCCGTGCTCGCCGCGGAGGACCTGCAGCCGTATGCGTACCCGGCCGAGGCCAGTCGCGACCAGGAGGGCTGGAGGATCATGTACGGCTTCACCTTGCAGGCGATCCCGGGCGCAACACAGTTCATTGTGTTCCGGCCGGGCCCAAGCCTGCCGCCCGGGTTGCTACGTCCCGACCGGGCCGGCTGCTGGGAACGTCGCGGCGCAGTGGGCGACCTGGCCTGCCTCCAGGTCGTCCACGACCTCGGCCTGTCGCGGATAGCCGGCACGGTGTCGCTACTCACCGCCAGAGCGACCGGCCGCGTAGAGATCAACCAGGACCGCACTGCGGCCGAGGTGTACGACGTGACCCTGTGACCCACCAGCTCACCGCCGAACAGGCGGCTGCGCAGCTTGGCATCGCCCCCGAGGACCGGGCCGCGTTCGTGTGCTCGTGCCCGCATGCAAACGCTGGCTGCGGTTGAGAACGAGCTGCAGCAGCTCCGCAACGAGCTGGAGGCCGTCAACGATGTGCTCCACGCCACGGCATCGACTACCCGACCGGCGCCCGCGGCGTACGAGACCTGGCCGGGCTGATGGACGGCGCCTTCACCGCGCGGTGGCCGCCGCGACAGGTCTACAGTCCGCCAGCCCGGTAGCCGGGCATCAGCCGTACATGCGGCACGACGGCGGGCTTGTCGTCTACGAGGCCGCCAAGCTGCACCCGGCCACGCCCGTCCTCTCAAGACCCGAGCGGTGGGCGCCGTCGTGGTCAGCTACGAGCCCCCGCGAGAGAACCTGCTGGCCCGCCCCGTCTTCTTCCCGGACCCGTGCGTGTACGTCGAGGTGAAGTCGGCCGACCCGGACGATGGCGACCAGTCGCTGCCGTTCCGCTCCCGGTCGAGACGGCAGGAATGGGTGGTCACGATCCCTCTGCCGGACCCCGATGGCGCGGCCGCGGCCGTGGTGCTGATCGCTCATGCGCGCGAGGTGACCGTCACCGCGCACGGCGGATATGGGCGGCACGCCTGCAGGTGGTCGGCGAATACACCCGCAAGAAGTGACTTTCTGCAACAGAGTGGCCGGGAAACACGGGCCGTGCACCTACGGATAGTGACAAGAGCGTGGGCGGGTACGGCCCTCCCACGCATTCGGGCCGACGCGAACATCGCCCTTCCAAGCTGGTTTCTAGCCAGGTGGCTTGTAACCCGCCGGGGCAGAACGCTCCTGCATGGGAAAGGCGCGGTCGCTATGCGCCGGTATCCGTCGCATGTCGTCTATGCGACGTAAGCCCTCTCGTTTGCCACTCTGCCCGCCGTTGACCGACGGCGGAGGGGGCTCGTTGAGCACACCGTGGATGGAGCGGCTCGAACACAAAGCTGTGACAGCCGCGCCCAGGGCCGCGCAGATTGCGGCCGACGGCGAAGGTGACGGCACCGTTGAAGCACTTGTCGCCGTCACCGGCGTCCTCGATGGCGTCGGCGACATCATCGTCCCCGGCGCCTTCGCTCGCACGCTGCGCGAACGTCGGCCGAAGGGCATCTTTTCGCACGACACCAAAATCTGGACGGCGCGTACCGAGTTGGTGGAGGAGTGGCTGCCGGGTGACCCGCGGCTGCCCTCCCACGCGAAGGACGGCCGGCCGTGGCCGCGCGAGGCTGGCGCGCTGTACGTGCGGTGCCGCTTCAACTTGAAATCCGATGATGGCCGCAACGCGTACGAAAACGTTCGATTCTTCAGCGAAACGGACGAATGCGAGTGGAGCATTGGCTACCAGGTGCCCCAGGGAAAGTCCCGGAAGGACCCCAAGACAGGCATTCGCCGCATCCTCGACCTGGACCTATACGAATACTCTCCCGTCTTGTTCGGCGCGGCGAGCCAGTCGGCCACGTTGTCGGTGAAGGCCATGCGTCCCGCCAGCAACGTCAGCGGTGGAGACCGCGGCCAGGACGAGCAGCCGCGCCGCCACAAGCAGAAGGCGTCCCCGAGCGTCGGCGCCGAATGGGCCGACTTGATCGCGGACATGCCAGACGCTGAAGGCGACAGCAGCGGGCCGCGCTCCATGGTGGCTCTGCTCCTGCCCGCTGACACCGCCGCCCAACTCGCCCAGCCGGGCGGCCTGGACCCCGACCACCTGCACGTCACGCTCGCCTACCTCGGCGAGGGCGTCGATGACGAGACGCTCGCCGCTGCCGAGCAGGCCGTCGCCGACACAGCCGCAGACCTGCCAGTTCTCAGGGGCACCGTCGGCGGCATCGGCGTCTTCCCGGCCGGCGACGACGGCGTCCCCGTGTGGGCCACCGTGGACGTGCCCGGCCTGGAAACCGTCCGTGAACGCATCATCGACGCCCTGGACGCCGCTGGCGTGCCGTACTCAACCGCGCACGGCTTCACCCCGCACGTCACCCTCGCCTACATCTCACCCGGCGAGCAGCCGCCCGCACCGCTGCCGCCGGTCGACGTCACCTTCACCAACGTGTCGATCGCCGTTGACGACGACCACCGCCACTTCCCCCTCTCCGCCGCTGCGGCAGCGGAGACGAAGGACGCTCGGCTGGATGCGCTCCGAGCCGCCGGCCTTCCTATTCCGATCGCGTTTGAGGAAGCACGCGACAAGGTCCGCGACGCCGTTCACCTGTGGCTGGCCAGCCGCGGAGAACGCGGCTGGGCGTGCGTCGAGGCCACGTTCGCCGACATGGCGATCGTCACCGTCCGCCCGGACGACTCGGCCGGACACCGGCCCGAAATCGCCTACCAGGTGCCGTACTCGCTGACACCGGCCGGCGACATCTTCCTCGGCGATCTCGTCCCCGTCACGGTGACCGCCCACGGCCCCGCCGACCCGCTCGTCGCCCTGGCCGCTGTCGAGGACGCCGCGTACACCGTCAAGCACGCTGCCGAAACCTGGACGGATGTCGGCACCGGCTGGGAGGTCAAGGCTGGCCGCGTCCTGTCGGACGCGAACGCCAAGCGGCTCCGGCAGGCGATGGCCATCCTGGCCGAAGTTCTCACCAGCGCCGGCATTGACCACGACCCGGTGCCCGCGAGCAGAAAGCCGAACCAGGAGCAGGAGCTGCCGCCGGAACCGGCCATATACCCGGACTCGACCGCACCGTCGGCGCTGCCGTCGCAGATGAAGCAGCTCACCGAGCAGGAGTGGGCGGCCGCAGAAGCTGTGCTCGACTTCGCCGCGGCGCTCGCATGACCAGCACGCTCGCCGTGGTGCCGGTGACATTCGCAGAGGCACGAGCATTCGTCGCCGAGCACCACCGCCACCACCGGCCGCCGCAAGGCCACAAGTACTCCGTCGGCGTCGCCAACGACGGCGCCCTCGTCGGCGTCGCCACCGTCGGCCGCCCCGTCAACCGGCACCTCGACGACGGCGCCACCCTCGAAGTGACCCGGGTCGCCGTCATCGAAGGCCAGCGCAACGCCTGCTCGATGCTGTACGGCGCCGCATGGCGGGCCGCCCGCGCCCTCGGCTGGAAACGCCTCATCACCTACACCCAGCACCCCGAACCCGGCACGTCGCTGCGCGCCGCCGGCTGGCGCAAGGTCGCCGACCGGCCAGCGCGCGGCACCTGGTCGTGCACGTCCAGGCCCCGCACCAGCGGCGTCGCCGTGGTGGCCCGCACCCTCTGGGAGATCCCGTGACACCCGCCGCCCCCACGTCTTCCGCTTTCGCGAGCGCCGACCCGGCCAGGCCGATGACGGCGGTGTCGCTGTTCGCAGGCATCGGCGGCTTCGAACTCGCGCTGCAGCGCGCCAGCGTGAAAACGGTCGCCTCCGTGGAGATCGACGCCGCCGCGCGGGGCGTCCTCGCCCATCACTTCCCCGACAGCGCTCTGTTCGACGACGTAAGGACCGTCACTGGTGAGCAGTTACTCGCAGCAGGCTTTGACCCCGCAAACGGCATCATCACCGGAGGATTCCCCTGCCAGGACCTCTCCGTCGCCGGACTCCGCGCAGGCCTCGACGGCGGCCGCTCCGGCCTCTTCTTCGAGATCGTCCGCCTCGCCCGTGAGCTTCGACCCCGCTGGCTGCTCCTCGAAAACGTGCCCGGGCTCCTGTCATCAAACCGCGGCCGCGACATGGGGATCGTGGTCCAAGAGCTGGCCGAACTCGGGTACGGCGTGTCGTGGCGGGTTCTCGATGCGCAATACTTCGGAGTTCCCCAGCGGCGCCGTCGTGTCTTCATTGTCGGATGTCTTGGAGACATCGCCGGTGCCGAACAAGTACTTTTTGAGCCAGACAGCGGCGCTCGGCATCCTGCGCCGCGCAGAACGCCGCAACAAGAAGCTGCCGCCCGCGCTCGACGCAGCGCTCCGGCAGGTAGCCGGGCTTGGGGCGTCGCCGCAGGCACGCCTGACATTGCCGGGCCTCTAGCGGCCAACCCGGGCGGCCACCGCACCGACCTGGACGGCTCCGGCGCGTACGTCACCACCAACGGGACCGTCACACACACGCTGCGGTGCGGATACCTCATGTCCGCTGAAGACGGCACCGGGCGCGGCACGCCGATCGTCGCGTACAACCCCGACGGCGACCCCAGCCGGGCCGCCGTCCGGACGGAGCCGTCCCTGCTGCCCGCGGACGAGCCGGGACGGGACGGAGCACCGGCGGCCGTCACCACGTTGGGGGCGATCAGCCATGCCCTTACCTGCGAAGGGCACGACGCCGGCGAAGACGGCACCGGCCGCGGCACGCCGATCGTCGCCTACGACCTGGCTCAGATCACCAGCCCGGCCAACCGGTCCAACCCGGCCCCCGGCGACCCATGCCCGCCGCTGTGCACGACAGGCCGCCCCGCCGTCACCGCCATCCCGGTGGCGTTGCGAGGCCGCAGAGGCGAAAGCATGCTCGAACACGGCCAGCTCGGCGACCCCGCGTACGCGCTGCGAACCCCGGGCGGCGGCTCGTCGATGCCCATGGTCGCCACCACCTCCCGCCAGGCGGCCCAGCAGGTCGACGCCGTGGCGGCGACCGTGACCGCGAAGTGGGCGAAAGGCACCGGCGGCCCCGCTGGCGACGAAACGCAGAACCTGCTGCCCGCCTACGAGCTTAACGAGTACGGCCAGGTCGGCGACCTCACCACGGGCGGCGTACGACGGCTGACTCCGCGCGAATGCGAGCGCCTTCAGGGCTACCCGGACGACTGGACGATCCGGTCCGGCGCGAAGGAGCAGGCCGACTCGCCCCGCTACCGACAGCTCGGCAACAGCCTCGCCGTCCCGGTCGTCCGCTGGGCGGTCGGCCGTCTCGTCGTTGTCGACACCCAGTTGCGGGCGGTGAGAGCGGATGCCTGACGCCTGGCCGTTCCCGCCGCGCCTGCTCCAACGGCAGCATGTCCCGCGCTCGCGCCGGGACCACGACCTCCACGAACCTTCCACCCAGAGAGGGATTGGCCCATGCCTACTACGTCCTCGGCAACCAGCCGCACTGGTGTGCGCTCACGGAGACTGCCGCGTGTGGCCGCCGTCGTCGCTGCCATCACGGCGACGCTCCTGAGCAGCGCGGCCTGTTCCTCCACCGCAGGAAGTGGCGCCCCGTTGGAGGGTCTCACTGTTCGTAAGGACATCGCGTACGCGCCTGCGCAACCTGCTGGCAGCCGCGGCCACCTGCTCGACCTGTACGTGCCCACGCGGGCGGGCAAGGGATTGCGGCCGCTGCTTATCGTGACGGGCGGCAGCGCATGGCGTGGCGACACCGGCAAGGAGTTCGCCGCCCAGATCGCGCCGCACTTCACTGCGGCTGGCTACGTCGTGGCAGGCGTGTCCGTCCGATCCAGCTCCCAGGCACGCTTCCCCGCGCAGGTGCATGATGCCAAGGCGGCGGTCAGGTGGTTGCGCGCGTACGCTCCCCGATACGGCATCGACCCCTCCCGGTTCGCGATCATGGGTGACTCCTCCGGCGGCTATGCAAGCGCCATGGTCGCGGTCACTGGCGACGTGCCTCACCTTGAAGGCAGCGTGGGTGTCACTGGCGTGTCCAGCAGAGTGCAGGCGGCCATCGACTTGTACAGCCCGACCGACTTCCCGACGATGAACGGGCAGATGCTTCCAGGTGCCTGCGAGGCGTTCAACCAGCAGATGAGTGTGACGGACTGCCACGATGACCCGGGCTCGCCCGAGTCGCAGCTCATCGGCTGCGCCATCCAGACCTGTCTGACCCGCGCCCGCGAGGCCAACCCGATCACCTATGTTTCGACCACCGATCCGCCCATCCTTATTGCGCATGGGCAGGCGGATACCCTGGTGCCGCATGACCAGAGCAAGCTGCTGTACCAGGCGGTGGAGCGAACGTGCGCGACAGCCACGTGGTACTCGGTTCCCGGCGTCGGGCACTCCACCAACATCCTGGCGCCCGACGTCGCCACGCCTGAGGTGAGCTCGACTGCCGGTTGCCAAGCTCAGCCTGTCCAACAGGGGAGCCGACCGACGCTGGCCATGATCCAGTCGTTCCTCGAGAGCAGTTGGGGTTAGACCAGGCGGTGCGCCAGGTTTACTGGCTGGATGACCCTGGCGGCGCAGGCCACGGAACCTGTACGCGCCTGGTCGGGGCGATGAGGACGCGCTCTGCCAGCGGCGGCGCCGGGGCGGACCTCGGCGCCGCGGCCGACGCGTTATTCGCCGTAGTACGCCTTCAACGCCTCGTGCACCGGCTCCAGGTGCTTCCCGGACGTCTTGCGCGGCATCTGCCAGCGGAACGAGCCGGCCGAGCGGTCCTTCCACATCAGGATGCCGCCCATCCCGGGCAGATCGAACGACTCGATCACCACGTCCTTGTCGCCCTTGTCGGTTCGCTGGACGCCCTCAGGGACGCGCCCGATCCACGGGACCTGGACGGCGTTGCCGGAGGAGGCGTCGAAATCGCGGCCGCCAACCCGGACCGACCACTGGCCGCCGGCCACGGGCGGCGGAAGCCGGTCCGCCTTGTCGAGCGCCTGCACGGTGAACGCCACTGCGGTGAAGTACTTCGTGGTGGGCTTCGGTGAATCGTCTGGCCGGGTGCGGTGGAAGTAGACGCCCGTCGGCGTCACCCTCAGCCGGCCTCCCCTCTCCCCCTTGACGACTACGCTCTGGCCGAACTTCAGCAGCTTCGGCGCGAACGCCTCGGCGGTGGTGGACGACGGAGCGGCTTGCGCGGCCCCGCCGGTGACGGCGGCCGCTGTGGATGCGACAGCGGCGACGAGTAAAGCGGACAGGCGTCGTTTCAACGCCAACCTCCCTTTGGGAACGATCCAACCCCCGAGCCCGGATCACGATAGCCGGAAGATCACCCCCACAACAGATGATCACGGCTAGTTGCCGCGTGCGTAGCGCCGCGACCGAGCACAACCGACGGCCGCTTGCCGTCGCGCGGGCCGGACAGCGGCGCCAACGACCGCTCGTGAACTGCGGAAATCGTCAACGGGCTGACCTGCCCGACACGACGTAAACGCGGCAACCCCGTACATGCCAGCTCTAGATCTGAGGGCTGTCCCGGTGCTGACCGGGCGGACGGATCGCCATCCGAAAGCAGTCAGCACACGGGGGGACGGCAGATGACTGCCACCGCGTCCAAGGCGCACCTGAAGGACCTGAACGACCGGCTCCAGACCAAGGCCGCCGACATCGACCGCATCCGCTCCTCCTTCAAGGACGAGACCGGCAAGGGCCACATGGTCCTGACGAAGGAGCAGCACGCCGACTACCTGGCCGCGATCGACAACGCGACCGAGCTGAAGGCGCTCATCGTCGCCGAGCAGAAGGCCCTCGGCATCGCCGAGTACCTGGACATGCCGGCCAGCACGTCCGTCGCTGGGCAGATCGCCGCCCAGCAGGGCCGCGGCACCCAGCAGTCGCTGTCACAGGCGTGGCTGGAGTCGCCGGAGTTCCTCCAGATGAAGGCCAGCGGCTTCCGCGAGATCCGCGGCATCACCACGTTCGCGCAGGGCCTGTACAGCTTCGAGACCAAGGACACCTTCAGCCTGTCGGGCGGCACTGTCAGCCACCCGGGCTTCGGCATGGCGGAGAAGGTCGGTATCACCGAGCGGCAGCGGCGGCCCTCGCGCGTCCGCGACCTGTTTCCCGCCGAGTCCACGCAGGCCAACGTGCTGTACGGCGTGCGCCAGGTCGGGTTCGTCAACAACGCCGGTTACATCCCGGAACGGACCGCAGCCGACGGCGGCCCCGCGACCGGAGCCGCGACCGACATGTGGGGCAAGGCTCCGAAGTCGAAGTGGGATTACGAGTCCTACACCGCGCCGATCGCGGAAATCGGGCACTTTGAGGTGATCCACAAGAACACGCTGTCGGATGAGAGCCGACTTCGTGGCATCGTCGAGAGGGATCTCATAGATGGCGTCAAGCTGCGCGAAGACGAAGAGATCCTCTTCGGCACCGGCGCCGGCGAGACCATCCTCGGCATCACCAACACCCCCGGCGTGCAGTTGTACACCGGCAAGGCGTCCGACAAGCGGACCGCGCAGGTTCGCCGGGCGATGACGTTGTCGATTCTCAGCTACTTCGACCCGAACGGAATCATCCTCCACCCCATCGATTTCGAGGGCATCGAGTTGGAGGAAGACAACCAGGGCGCCTTCCGCGTAGCCGTCAGCGTTGCCATCGGCGCTGAAAAGAGGGTGTGGAGGTTGAACGTGATCGACACCGCGGCGATGCGTGTCGGCAAGTTCGTCCTCGGCAGCTTCGGCCAGGGTGCCAAGCTCTACGATCGCGAAACCGTGGTTGTGCAAGCCTCAACGGAAACGGGCAACAGCTTCCTTGAGGGCACCGTCGTGATCAAGGCCAGCGAGCGGGTTGGCCTGGTAGTTGATCGGCCCGAATCATTCGTGTACGGCAGCTTCACGCCGTACGTCGCGACTCCGTAACTGGGGTATACCGCCGTACGCCTGCCCGGCAGAGGACACGCGGTCCCCTGTCGGGCAGATGCGCTGTGTCAGGTGAAGCGGTACTTGGCCGCGTGCCATCCAAAGTGGCCATAGCGATGGCCAGATCGGATCACCTGACACCTGAGGCGGGCGGGTTGGGGCTGCGCTGGCGGCGGCTGGGCATGCCGCCAGCGCCTCATGACCGGGGGCGCTAATGTGCGTCATCGGCCCACTCGAAGATTTGATCGGAAATGCCCGCTTTTCAGAACGACAGCCCTCCGGGCAGAGGCGCTCAGAGGCTCCGTGGGGCCTTGAATGGCCTCTGTGGACCATAGGGTCGGCCGGTCGCTGTTTGGGCGCCTGTGGACATCTGGTGGCGCTGACGTTTGGGTGGAAACGCGGCGATCAAGGCTCTATGTCATGATGTGCAACCTTCGTACTCGTTGGGCGATGTGGGCGCTATGACGGGAACGGCGCACCCTACCCGCATAGCGCCATCGCGGCGGCTGCCCTTCTGCCGCGCGGGCTCACTTCATGTAGCCCCAGTCGGCGGCATCATCGGTGAGCGTCTCCGGAACGTCGGAGACCGCAGGAGCAGGACGCGCTGGCTGGATGCGGCCACTGCGAATGGTGTCGAGCCAGTCGCCCAGGCCGCGCTGCAGCGGGCCGTGCCGGTGGCGGCCGTAGTCCAGCATGCCTGGCTCGAACTCGACACCGATGTGGTCGCACACGCGCGCCATCTCGGCAGTGGGATCGGCGACGAGGTCTTCATAGCGGATGGTCATTCCCGGCAACGACCGGCGTGCGTCGGACATCGCCGCAGTGAACTGGCGCAGGTGGGCGGCGGCCGCGTCGGGTGGGTGGCCGAACGCGTTGCTCCACGACGCGACGATGGCGGCGGGGTGACGCAGCAGGAACACATACCGTGCGTCTGGCCAGCAGGCGGCCAGGCGCTTCCACATGAGCACGTGATCTGGATGCTTCACCACCAGGATCGAGCGTCCAGAGCGATCCAGTTGCTCATGTAGGAGCCGGTCCCACAGCAGATGTTCCGTTGTCGTCTGGTCATGGCCGAGTAGGGCGAGCGCCGCGGCGGGGACACCGGCCGGGACGTGGACGGCGATGTCGCCGAGCGGCAACTCATGCGGGGCGTGCACGCGGGAGTGGCTGTCCAGGATGAGTCGCAGCAGCGTGGACCCGGAGCGCGGCGGCGACAGGACGAACACCGGGCTTGGCAGTAGCCGTCCGCTGGGCTGCGACGCGACGGTAGCGGCGCTCCTGCGTACCATCCCGGATTCGCTGATCAGTTCAGTAGTCACCGGGGGAGGCTACTCATGTCGCTCGCTGTGGCAACGACGCCGGCCGTCAAGGCCGGGTTGTCCACATTGAGTCTCAACGCGTTCGACGCGCCGGCGAACTCGCTGCTGGTCCTTACGTGGGCGGGCCCGTGGGCGAACTTCACGGTCGCGGGCGGCAGCCTGACGTGGACGTCACGGAGAATCTCCGCGAACCGGTATGCGCAGATGTGGACTGCTTCAGTGCCGGCCGCCAAGACGGGCCTGGTCATCCAGCTCACCGGCTCAACCTTCAGCGATGTGCTGGGCGGGGCCAAGGCTTGGCTCGTGACCGGCGCCGACGCATCGCCAGTGGGTGCAACCGGCACGGGGACGAGCACCGCCAACACGCTCAACGCGGCCGCGTACACCACCACCCGATCCGGCAGCCTCTGCTTCTTCGCCGCGTACGAGAACGCGACAAACTACCCCTCCCCCACCCTGCCGACGACGACCGACGTAGGTGAGGCGTACTCCATCCGCGACGTGTACGGGACCAACGGCGGTGGCGTGGTCGGCAGAAAGGCGGCACCGGCCACCGCTGCCGGCCAGGCGGTCCAGATCAACGCGGACGCTGCGGGAACCGCAGCAGCCGCCTGGGAATGGGCGGCCATGGAGATTCTGCCGCCCACTGACTCCAGCCCGCCGAACGCGCCCACCGGGTTGCGGGTAACCGAAGTGACCGGCACCTCCTTCACTCTCGCCTGGGACGCCGCCTCGGACCCGTCTGGCATCGCCGGCTATGGCGTCTACCTCGACGGCATCAAGGTGGCCGGTCCGTAGCCGTAGCCGCAGCCGGGGCCGCGCCCTCCCTGCTCAGCGAATGAACCACCAGAGCGCGCGGCAAGGCCACAACGAGATCGGGGGGAATCAAGGGTGGCGAACAGGGTCGCGAAAACCTATAGCGGCGGTGCTACCGGCGGAACGCACGAGATCACGTTCACGCCGGCCACGCCAGGCGCCCGGCTGATCCTCGTGATCAGCTCGTATTTCACACTCGATGCGCTACCTGAGGGCTGGACACAGGACCATTACTCCACCAGCTTCAACCACGTCTACGTGCTGTCGCGGATCGCCACGGGAACGGAAACGTCCGTCGCCCTGACCATGCGGGACACGCGGCTGCACGCCGTCCTGCACGAGCGAGACGACTGCGCACGCAAGCTGTTCAACGTCACCTACAACACCACGTTGGCGTCGATGTCGGCCACCGCGACGGTGCCAGCCGATGCGGTCGGCCGAGTCTTCTCCGTGGTGAACGCACCTAACGGCAGCGCAGGATCGGCCCAATGGAACAACGGGCTGACCAGGCATTTCACGGCGGAAGGTGCGCAGTCGTACTCGGCGTTCGCGCACGGTGCTATGCCAGCGCCCGGTTCGCAAACCTTCACCATCAGCAACCTGATCGCCGGGACCAACACGTCGGTGTTCGCGGTAGTCGGCTACGGCTCCACCGACAGCCAGGCACCCACCGCTCCAGGCAACCTCCGGGCGACCTCTATCACTGGCACGCAGATCAGCGTGGAGTGGGACGCCGCCACCGACAACACCGCGGTGGCCGGGTACGGCATCTACAAGGACGGTCTGAAGCAAGGCACGGACCAGACCAGCCTCACCTGCACCTTCACCGCACTCGTCACGGGCCGTGCGTACACATTCGAAGTGGACGCGGTCGACCCATCGGGGAATCGGTCGGCGAAGGCGCAACTGTCCGTGATGGCCGAGGTGGACGTCACTCCGCCGACCACGCCCGCCAACCTCAGGCTCGTCGAGGCCACCCTCACGTCCCTGCAGGTGGCATGGGACGCCTCCACCGACAACGTAGGCGTGGCCGCGTATGGCGTCTACTTGAACGGGCTGCGGCAAGGCGCAGATCACGCCGAACTCGAACACACCATCATCCGGCTCGCTCGCGGCACCGAGTACACGATCGCTGTGGACGCCGCCGACTCAGCGGGCAACCGGTCACCAGCGGCATCCCTGACCGTCTCCACACTGGCCGGCGCCGACCCGTCCGCTCCGCTGGATCTGACCGCATCACCGGGCAAGGAACAGATCACCGTGGGATGGCGGGCATCCGACCCGGGAGAGCTGCCAGTGGCCCGCTACGAGGTGCTGCTCGACGGGCAACTCGTCGCCACCACGACATCGCTCGGCCTGGTCCTCGAGGACCTCGACGCCGGCGCCACATACGAAATCGCGGTCCGAGCCGTCGATACCGGGTCCGCACGCGGCCCAGCCGCGGCAGTCACAGTCACGGTTCCCCCTGCGGAGTGGGTTGCGCTGGCCAGCCCCGTCTATCGGCTGGGCAACTGGACAGGTAACGCGCGTGACGTCGCCGGCGTCGAGTGGATCGTGGAAGAGGAGGACGGCTGGGCGTCCGGCGCTGAGGCGATCACGCTGGCCCGGGACTCCGACACCTCCGACGGCGGCTTCTCCGGGCCAGGCAAGTACGGCGGCCGCACCATCGCCCTGTCCGGTGTCGCAAGAGCTCCCAGCAGGATGGCGATGCTCGCGGCGCAAGAGCAGATCGTGCAGGCGCTCTACCCGCATGAGGCCGGGATACTGCGCGTCGCTGAGGCACACATGACCCGTCAGGCGCGCGTCCGCCTCGCCAACCAGGTGGACATCACCGACATGGGCGGCCGCACGTTCACGTGGGGGCTCGTCCTCCGGGCGCCCGATCCCCGGCGGTACGCGCCCCGGCCGGTGCATGCCGAGGTGGAGTTCGCTCCGGCGCAAACCAGCGGCAGCGCCACCATCACGCTGGCCGGCGACTATCCAGGGATTCCGGCCAACCTGCGGCTGATCGGCCCCGTCGCCAACCCGGTGATCCGGCTGGACCCGCTCGGATTAGAGATCCGGGCCAAGCCCGGCACGATCCTGACCGACGAGCGGTACGAGCTGACGATCGACCTGGCGACGCGCGAGGTGTGGGCGATCGTGCCGCCTGACGTGTTTCCAGAGCCGCGCCTGGCCCGGTCCGTGCTGGCCCGCTACCCCGCACGATTCTCGCTGCAGCCAGGGATGAACACGATCACGCTGTCGGGCGCGCTGGTGGCAGGCCAGGAGAGCAAGGGGCCACGGCTGGTGATCGAGGTCGCGGACGCATGGATTTGACCGGGGGCCGCAGATGGCGCAGATAGTTGAGGGTTTCGAGACCAGCACGCCGCTGGTGGCGAGGTCGGGGACGTGGGTTCGGGCCACGGACCAGAAGCGCAGCGGCACATACTCGCTGAAGACCGCCACGGTCGCGCACAGCGGATCGTCCGATTGCGTGATGACGGTCCCCTCGGGCGCGCAGACGGTGACGTTCTGGGCGAAGCTCTCAACAGAGGCGGGCGCGGGGGGCGCGAACTGGGATCCGTTCATCTTCTCGATCGGTTCGACGGAGCGGTATCGGAACTGGGGCGAGGTCGGCTGGCTACAGGTTGGTCCGTACAGCGTCGTTGGCGCATCCGTCATCACCTTCCGCTACCAGCGAGACAACACCGGCGACGGCGTCTCGAACGCCGTCTGGATCGACGACGTCGTCTTCGAAGTGATTCCGCCGGATCCGCAACCGCCCACGTCACCCCCAAATTTGAGGGTGACGTCCATGTCGCCGCTCGACGTCGCGCTGGCGTGGGACGCGGCCACGGACAACACCGCCGTGACCGGGTACGGCGTCTATAAGGACGGTGTCCAGCAAGACGGCAACCAAACTGCGCTGACGCGCACACTGACCGGCCTTACTCCGGGCACCAGCTACACGCTTGCCGTGGACGCCGTCGACGCTGTTGGGAACCGGTCAGCGAAGACGTCGATCGTGCAGACCACGCCCACCCCTTCGCTACCTGGTGGCGAAGGGCGGACGCGCACGTTCCTCGGCCTGCCCGTCGGCCGCAACTACCTCGTTGAGATCGACGCCCTGGACGGCGCCGGGAACCGATCGGCGAAGGCGTCCCTGCTGGTCGTCACGGACAACACACCGCCGACCGTGCCCGGGGTGCTGCGGGCGACGTCAGTGTCCGGCACGCAGATCAGCGTGGCCTGGGATGCGTCCACGGACCACATCACCGGCGTCCTCGGATACGGCATCTACCTCGACGGCGTCCAGGTCGCGACGCAGCACACGGGCCTGGGGTGGACCTTCCAGGCGCTGACGCCCGGGCGGACGTACACCATCGCGGTCGACGCCGTGGACGGCGGCGGGAACCGGTCAGCCAAGGCAAGCCTGTCGCTACAGGCGCAAGTCGACACGGAACCACCGAGTGCGCCGGCGAACGTGCGAGTCACCGCGGCATCGCCGTACACGCTGGTGGTCGCCTGGGATGCCTCCACCGATTCGGGCGGCATGGCCGGGTACGGAGTCCATCTCAACGGGAACAAGGTCGGGCCAGATCAGCTCGGCCTCACCTACAGCTTCTCCGGCCTGACCCCGCAGGCGACTTACCAGGTCACAGTGGACGCCGCAGACGTGTCCGGGAACCGGTCGTCGATGGCCCAGCTGACTCACGTTGCGCCAGCCGATCAGCCGCCCGCCACGCCCACGGGCATTCACGTGACCGCGGTGTCCTATACGTCGTTCACGGTCAAGTGGGAGGCCGCCGCTGACGACGTGCAGGTGAGCGGCTACGACGTCGCCGTCAACGGGCACACGGTCCTCACGAACGCCAACGTGCTCGAGTACGCGATGTCCGGGCTGCCGGACGACACCGTGTTCGCCGTGCAGGTGCGGGCCGTGGATCACATCGGGCAGCGCAGCGTGGCATCAGCCGAGCTGACCGTGACGACACTGAACGACCACGACCCCAGCACGCCCGCCTTCACGGTCTCCGCGGATGAAGACTCGATCACTGTGGAGTGGGCCGCCTCAACGGACGACTTCGGCGTCGTCGGCTACGAGGTCAAGATGGACGGCAACGTCGTGCACACAACATCAGGTGTCGACTACAGCGTGGACGGGGTGATCACCCGCCGGCACACCGTTCACGGGCTGGCAGCCGGTCGTACCTACGGGCTGCAGGTCCGCGCCGTGGACACGATCGGGCAGCGGTCGGCCGACAACACGCTCCAGGTGCAAACCACGCCGCTGCCGTACATGCCCATCGAGACGCCGGTGTACCGGCTCGGGGACTACTGGGCGGGCAACGCACGTGACAGCTGGGGCGTCGACTGGGTGGTCACCGGCGCTGAGGGCTGGTCGTCGTCGCCGCCGGTCTCTCCCACGGGAGCCGACCTGGGCGGCACGGACGGGGCATGGGCTGGTGCCGGCAGGTACGGGCCGCGTCTGATCGTCTTGTCCGGAGTGGCGATCGCACCCACGAGGACGGCGATGCTGGCGGCCAAGCAGCGGCTAGCCCGGGTGATCGTCCCGCGGCAGCAGACGCTGCTGCGGGTGATCGATGCCCGCATGGCCCGGCAGGCGCGGGTGCGGCTCGCTGACCGGATCGAGACCACCGACCGCACAGCGCAGGTGTTCGAGTGGCGGATCCCGCTGATGGCGGCAGACCCGCGCCGGTACGCCACTGCGCCGGTGCGCGCGGCCGCCGCCGTGGCGGCATTGCCCGGCGAGGCGTCGATGGTCGTTACGTTGGAGGGCACGTATCGCACCATCCCCGCAAGGCTCCGCCTGTTCGGCCCGATCATGAACTGGACGATCACGCACGAGGAGTCCGGCACGGTCATGCGTGCCGCCCGCGGCAAGTTCGTCCCGGCTGACACCCGATACAGCTACACGATCGACCTGGGGGCACGGCAGGTGTGGGGCCACGTGCCGCCGGAGGTGTGGCCGGCGCCGCGGCCCGGGCGGGGGGGGGGGGGGGGGGGGCGGGGCGGGGG
Source organism: Nonomuraea sp. NPDC026600 (assembly GCF_040638335.1). Lineage (NCBI taxonomy): Bacteria > Bacillati > Actinomycetota > Actinomycetes > Streptosporangiales > Streptosporangiaceae > Nonomuraea > Nonomuraea sp. NPDC026600. The sequence goes on along the minus strand of NZ_JBEZYD010000018.1, from coordinate 107,112 downwards.
GGTGGTAGATAACGGAGTGATAAACAAAACCCAGGCCGGCGATC
>NZ_JBEZYD010000018.1:0-107058 GCF_040638335.1 Nonomuraea sp. NPDC026600 | reverse complement strand
TAGCCGCTTCAGCTCCTAGCTGGGGTCGGGGCGGGTGTGTGTCGTGGGGCGGCGGGGGGTGTGGCCGGCGCGGCCGCCCGGCCGGCCCCCCCTCACCGGCCGGCCGGCCTGGTGGATGCTCATTCCCGGAGTGAACACCATCACGCTGGCCGGCGATCCCGTCCCCGGCCAGCCAGGAACGCCACGCCTTGCGCTGGAAGCGTATGACGCCTGGTCATAGAGGACCCTGCCGCGGCGACTGCGGACGACGTTAGCCGCCCAACTCGCCATGCTCGCCCTGCTCAAGCATCCGGGGGGCGGCATGGGTCTGGCACGACCGAAAGTGCTTTACACGACGTCGACCTCATCGACGTCGCACACGCTGAACTTCGGTTCGGTGTCCTACGGGAACCGCATCGTCCTGATGGTCAACTCGTACGCGACCGTGACCAGCGTGTCAGGCGGCTACACCCTGCACGACAACACTGCGTACACCCTGGGCAGCCGCCTGTACTCGAAGATCAGCTTCGGCGGGGACACCTCGGTGACGGTCACCACGAACGACGCCACCAACAGAATCTTCATCTGGATGTGGGAGCTCGACAACGCTGAGGAATTCTACGGCTCGGGCACCGGCCTGACGTCGTCGTCGGCGAGCATGAGCGTGCCCGACATTCCCTCCGGGTGCACCGCGATCCTCGGCGTGTCCGCGTACGTGCAGGGCAGCACCGACAACTCCGCGACGAACTGGCCGTCGGGCTTCACAGCCCAGCAGTACGCCATCGTCGACTGGGCCGATGGGACCACGGCCAAACGGGCGTGGGCGTCCGCGGCGGTGCGCGAGTTCCTGTCGGACTCGTGGAGTGTCTCGCAGCAGCTCGTGACCGGCCTGGGGTCGAACTTTCCGAGCTACGCGTGGGTCGGCGGCCTGTGGGGGCCGAAGAAGGACGAGGAACCGCCGACAGTCCCTGGCAACCTGCGCCTGTCCGGCATGACGCCCACCAGCGTGACGATCACCTGGGACGCCTCCAGCGACAACAGCGACGTGACCGGGTACGGCGTCTACAGGGACGGCGACAAGGTCGGAGATCAATCCGGCCGCACCCGGGCGTTCACCGGGCTCACGCCGGGCGTCCCGAGCACGTACGAGGTGGACGCCTACGACAGCAACGGAAACCGGTCGGAGAAGTCCAGCCCGCTGACGATCGCGCCGATCAACGACACCATGCCGCCGGTGGCACCGGTGGTCCGGGTGACCGGCCTGGGCGCAGGCACGATCAGCGTCGCCTGGGATGAGCCGGCCGACGAGACCGCCATCACCGCGTACGGCGTCTTCCTCAACGGCGTCCGGCAGGGAGCCGACCAGACGGGCCGGACCAGGACCTTCACGGGCCTGGTGGCAGGGAACCTGTACACCGTCGGTGTCAACGCCGTCGACCTGCTCGGGAACCGCTCGGCGCAAGGAACGAAGACGGTCAAGGCGCAGGCGGACGCGGCGCCGCCGACGCTGCCAGGCAACGTGCGCATCGTCAGCGTGTCACAGACGGCCGTCACCCTGGCGTGGGACGCCTCCACCGACGACAACGTAGGGGTCGCCGGGTACGGCCTGTGGCTGGGGTCGCGGCTGATCGCACAGGTGCCGTCGCTCGTGTTCACGTTCGTCGGGCTCAGCCCCGGCATCACGTACCCGCTGTCGGTGGACGCCGTCGATGAGCTCGGCAACAGGTCTGAGAAGGTGACGGTTCACGCCAGCACGCTGGAAGACACATCGGGGGCGGCGCCGCCGTACGAGTGCGTCTTCTACGACTGGTCGACGCACGAACCGATCGACTCGCTGCCGCTGCAGAACCTGTCGTTCGAGCTGACCTTGGGCGCAGGCGGCCAGCTCTCCGCGGAGATCCCCCTGTATGACGAGGCGTACAACGTTGGCCGGGTCGAGGCAGCGGCGCGCCCTGAGCGGACGATCGTTGTGGTGTACCGCGGTGAGCGGCCCGTGTGGATCGGCCGAGTCTGCGACCCTCAGGACTACGAATCCGACACCGGCGTTCTGCACATCACGGCCGAGGAGGTCGTGGTCATCTACGGCCGGCGTTTCGTGAGCTTCACAGGCGCCAGGACGGCAACGAAAGCGGACACGGAGATCGACTGGCTGCTGGATCTGGTGTCGCAGCCGGCCGACAAGCGGTGGCTTCGCACCGCTGGCGTGGCCGGCACGATTGCCGTGGACCGCGAATACCGCAGCGAAGACTTCGCCCCGATCCTGGACGCCGTGGCGGACATCGCGGGCGCACCGGGCGGGTTTGAATTCTGGTGCAAACCCGACTGGGACCAGGTCAACGACCGCCCTCAAGTTGAGCTTCGCCGCGTGGACCGCGACAACCCTCCCAATTCCGGCCTCGTCCTGGAGTACCCAGGCAATGTCCGCCGGTTCCGCCGGACTACCCGCAGAGCGATTGCGACGGTCGTCCACGGCAAGCTCTCCCTCCCGTCAGGAGGGGTGCTACTGGCGAAGGTTGTGCAGGACGAGTTACATGCGAACGGCTGGCCACGAATGGAGGAGGCCTACACCTACGACGGGCTCACGACCCAGGCGGCGCTCCAGGCGGAGACGCAGCGCGCCGCAGACGCCAGCCGCGGAGCAAAGCAAGTGTTCGAATTCCAACTGGCCATCTCGCCGGACGTGCGCTGGTGGGAGTGGGAACTCGGCAGCAACGCGCAAGTGGTGATCACCGACCACATGTACCCAGAGCGGTCGGACGGCTCCGCCGGCTTGGACCGGCTGATGAAGATCGTGTCGCTGAGCGTCGAGCCCTCAACGGACGCGGGCGAGCTGGTCACGGTCACCACCGCTGAGCTGACCACCACCGTGGACGCGTAGAGAACAGGAGGCATGCCAAATGTCACGGATCAACGCAGGTGACCTGACGCAGCAGACGCTGGTCGAGTACATCCTGGACTTAAGGGCAAGGGTCAAGGCGCTGGAGCTGCAGGTCGGCATGCGCGCAGTGGCGTTCTCTCCGCTGCTCACGTCCGTGTCGGGAACCACTTTCGAAGCCGTGGCCTTTACCGTGTTTCCCCGCTCGGGCTCCAGCCTGGCGGTAGACGTGAACGGCAGCGCCGCCCTGGAGGTCCAAGCGACCGTGGACGGCGTCCCCATCGGCCCCACGGCCACGACCACCGCAGCGGGCGCCGTCACCCTCCAGGGATTCCTGCCGGAAACGTGGGCATTCGGCGACCGCAAACGCGTGGAGATCAAAGCCCGCAGGCCGTCCGGAACCGGTAGCGTCACCGTGACCGTGTTGGGCGGTTGGCATCGGTAGCAGTCTGCCTGCCGGAGGTGGGACGGCAGATTGGGCTCTCCCAGCCGGGGCCGACCCTCGTGACACGACGCGGGCCGCTCCAGCGTTAACGCAAGGACAGCGCCGCGAGACGTAAGCCGCGTTCTCGTGTACGGTCCGCCGCCGTGACGTCCCCCACGATCAAGAACGCCAAGTCCAGAAAGCGCTGGCCGGCAGTCCGGGCTCCGCGCACGTGGAGCCCCGCCGCCGCGGTGAAGCTGCGGGAGAGCGGCTGGACGTATGCCGCGATTAGCCGCCACTACGAGGTGCCTCTCACTACGGTGCGGAACGCGATCGACCCGCCGCCTGTCCGCCGCGCCGATCGGCCGCCGTTCGACGTGGATGCCGCAGCCGTCCAGTACCGGTCCGGAATGACCATCCGGGAGATCGCCCGGGTATCCGGCTATTCACGGCAGCACGTGCATACCGCGCTAACCGGGGCGGGCGTGCAGATGCGGCCGCTGTCGGCGCCCCGTGCCTCCCGCATCTCGCCGGCGAAGCGGGCCGCCATCGTCGCGTTGTGGCATGAGGGCACGTCACCGCATCAGATCGCCACCCGGGTCGGCAGCACAGGCGAGACGATTCGCAAGGTTCTCACTGGCGAAGGCATCGACGTGACGAGCCGGATTCACCGTATCGACCACAATCGCGCGCGGGAGCTGCGGCTGGCCGGATGGACCCTGGAGCAGGTCGGCCAGGAACTGGGCACGTCGGCCCAGTACGTGTGGAACATCACCCGCGGCGTGAAGGGGGTACCTGACCGGCGCGGACGTGCCCGGATTGTTCCTGAGGTAGCCGTCCGGATGTATCAGGAAGGCGCGACGATGGAGCAGATCGGGCAGCGGTTCGCCACAGGCCGGTACGCGGTGCGAGCAGTGCTCGAGGAGAACGGGGTCGTTATTCGCCATGGCGGGCAGCAGCGGCTCAAGCTCAACTTGGATCATGCCCGGCAGCTGCTCGCTCAGGGAGCGTCGCTGCGGCAGGTCGGGCAGGTTCTGGAATGCAGCGCCTCGACGCTGAGCGCCCACCTGAAGGAGGCCGAACGGGGCAGTCAGCCTCGACCGTGTCCGGGAGGGGTCAGCTTGGCGAAGCGGCGGGCGATCGTACGCGCTTGGAAAGCCGGACGGTCGATCACCTACATTCGCAAGCATGTGCGTGTTTCGTACACGACGGTGGTGAGGGTCGTGCGCGAGCTCGGCGAGGATCCCGCTCGAGCGCGGCAGCGTGGTCAGCGTGGTCCGCGCCTTTCAGCTCGCCGTTTGAATCACCGGCGGATGGCCCGTCTGCACACGCGGGGCTGGTCGGCTGCCGCGATCGCGCGAGAACTGGGCGCGTCGCCTCAGTACGTCGCCAGGGTGCTGCGCAAGGCCAGGGAACGCCTCGGACAGGAGCGTAGCGGGGGCGTGGCCGCCTCCGCCTGAGGGCTGGCCAGCGAAAGGGCAAGCACGCTGGGTGGGGTGTCACTCCTGCCGCAGGCTCCGCTGGCGGGGTGGCCGTTGCGAAGGCTGGCGAGCGGGAGCGATGCAGCAGGAGGCGAGGAGGAGCAGGGTGTCCGCTCCTCCTCGCCTCCTCTCGTCATTCGTTGCTTTCGTCGTCTTCGTCCTCGACGGTGATCCTGCCGCCGAATACGGTCACGGTCGTGACTGCGCCAAGGTCGTCCCCGGCCATGATCAGTTCGCCGCTGAGGACATGCTCGGCGTGGTAAACGTCCATGAGGGCGCGCAGTTCGCCTTCGATGTCGCCCATTCTGCGCTGGTGGTCAGGACCAGCGGGGACGATTCGGGTGGCGACCGCTTCTCCGCCACTGGAGTCGATCTCGAAGAGCAGGTCGACGGGGTGGTCGTAGGGGGCGGCGTCGTTGTAGTTGGCGGGTAGGTGCGGGCTGTCAGCGGGGATCTTCGAGACGGGGATGGGATGGTCGAAGGTGAACCCGCCCTCGTAGGTGTAGTTGATGCCCATGTGTGCCGCTCCTGTGTAGTGAGTCAGGGGGCACCCTTGTTATTGTATGTAAATAGTACAGGATCATTAGTCAGTAGGCGAGAGTGCCGAGATCGATGACGCCTGGTCAAGGTGTCACGAGACCCACCTTCCTGCCGCATCCCAAGCGGGACGGTGGGTCTGCGTCCCGTGGCGGACCGCGTAACTCGCGGGGCCGCCTCTCAGCAACCGGCGTCCGCTTCTGGATTGTTAGGCGCTGCCGGTCTTTCTTTATGGTCGGAACAGCCGGGCCACCAGCCCCGGCAGTCGGTGGCGGCGCCGTGGCTGACGCGCGCCCTCTCGCCTTTGACGCACTTGGGAAAGGACCGCGAGCGCGTGCCCACCACCTGGCGGAAGACGCAGGTCCCGCATCGGCGTCCTTCGGCTCGGCGCTGGTCGTACGGCGCGGCCTCGGCATGAAGGCGAAGCGGGCGGGTGAGGACGAGCGTCAGCGGGTGCTGGCCGGCGACCAGCAGTTCCCTCTGTCGGCGAGTCAGCGAGCGCCCCTTTGATTCGCGAGATGGCGGATCGGAGGGTGTGGGGCCCTCGAAGAGGGCGAGCTCTGAGGGCGGTTCGCCGTCTCGCGCCTCGGGTGTCACCTGGGGCCGCCGCCGAGCTGGTCGGTATCCCAGCCGCGCTCGGTGGCTTCCTGGCGCAACCTGGCGGTGATCGGCAGGCCGAGCGCCTTGTCCAGGTGGTAGCGGTGCCGACGAGCCTCGTCGGCGAGGGCCTCACAGTCGGGCTCTCCGCTGTCGGCCGCAGTTGCGGCGCGACGTGCGGTGTTCTCCCACAGGAGGAACGCCGCGCGTACCTTGGCACGAACGGCGTCGGCGATGGCGACGTCAGCGCCGGGCGCCCGAGTCGGCTGCTTGCGCGCGATCGGGTTCATCTTGTGCACGGGCGGGGCGATGAATTCGGCGATGGCCGCCATGAGGGTGTCTCCTTGCGTTGTACGAGGTGGAAAAGGGAAAGGCCCGCAGGGCGGGCCGGTGATTTCGGAAGTGGCTGGTCTACTGCCCGGGCGGGTATGGCTTGCGGGGTGTGTCATCGATCGCGCCGAGGTCGCGGAGTATCCTGGCCACGTCGACGAGCCTGGCCGGCTGCCTGGCTGTGATCGCGTCGAAGAACTCGGGAAACCGTTCGACAGGCGTGCATTCGTCGCCGTGGACCGCCAGTGCACCGTGGACCTCAGCGGGGTCACTGCTGTCGCTCCCTTGCCGGATGCGGAACGTCCAATCGAGGCCCTGGTCGCTCTCGGAGGTGACATAGATGTCGGGTACGGGCACCACCTGGGCATAGCGCGCCTCGCTGGAGATGACAAAGGTGAGCCGGTGGCCAGGCTTCAGGTCCATGGGTGTCCTTCCCGGCGGGCTACCAGAACCCGCCATAGCGTTATAAAGAATACAGCATAGTTACTTTGAGTTGAGCGGGCATCTGTCCGCCGCGCGGAGCGTCAGGGCTTGCGAGTGCCTACCTTCCGGCGGATCGCAGCCGGCCCCCTGCCCAGCCAGAGCGCCGCCTCGGCGATGGAGGCGAACAGGGCGAGGAGCGCTACGCCCAGGCTGTACAGCACGACCAGTCCTCCGATGACCCCCCAGAGGGCTAGGAGGGCCATCATCATCCAGTAGAAGATCTGCTCCGGCAGGCTCACTTCGGTCACTCTCCATCCATCCCGTTAGCTACTAGAAAAGAGTACATGATGGTTATTTGTTTGGGAAGTCGGCGACCCTGATGACTCCCCTGACGCTCCGCCGACTCCCCACCTGTCAGAAGCCCCCCTCCCCCACCTGAAAGACCGGCAGGCCAAGGGCGCGCCACATCCTCACCACTTGATCCCTGTCGTCAAACACGTAGTCGACGTCGAACACATGACGCACGTGCTCGTCGAACAACCCCACCTTCACGACAGAGTCAGGGCGGCGATCTCCGTGACAGCGCATGAACGGGCCGACGAACGGCACGCGAAGATGCTCCTTCAGCCACAGCGTGGTGCCCTCCTCACACGCGGTCGTACGGGCCGACATGACGATCACCTCGCTGCCGTCGGCGGCCGCCGCACGTACCGCGTTGATCACCGGCATGTTGGGCCGGTCCTCCCCCACGCGGGACTCGTCGTACGGTGACCGATCACCCATCAGCGCCAGCGTGCCGTCCACGTCCGCGATGATGGCGCCCCGGCCGGTGCCAGGTTTCGTGTACGGCTCCAGCACCACGGCGGGCGCCTCCACCGCCGGGACGGGCAGCGGCAGCGTCCGCCCAGCGAGGAAGCGCCGATGCATGGAGCGGATGACGTCGGCGCCGACGCTGCGCTCGCGGGCCGCGTCACGCTCGATGCACACCCGCAACGGCACGTGGGTGAAGTCGTGCACCTCGAAGCCGGCGCGTGAACGCGCCGCCAGACGGGCCAGGTTGCGAACAATGCGAGCGGGCAGGTTCGTGTCGTCGCACGCCACGTCGATGCCCCGCCCAAGGAGTTCGGCGATGAGGTTGTCGCGGGCGGCCACCACATGCCGCTCGGTCACGTGCTCGACGAAGACACCGTTGTGCAGCATGGCGCGCAGGTCGTCGCGGTTCACGCGGGCGCGCTCCCCCACGTTCGCCGCCGCCCAGGATTTCGCCCACGTGGACTTCCCGGACCCGGGCAGGCCACGCGTGATACGCAAGACCGGCATGTCATACCTCCCAGTGAGCGATGCGGACGCGGCGCAGCCACTGTTCGGCGGCCTCTTCGCGGGGGTGGTCAGGCAACGGAGACCGGATGGAAGCGAACGCCTCGTCGGCTTCGGCGAGCAACTGCTTCGCCCGGTCGAGGCGGCCTTCGGCGACCTGCTCGCCGAAGGCCACATGCCGCGCCGGGTCCTGCAGGACGACGGTCAACCGGCCGCTCTCATACAGGCTGCGGCCCTGCTCGATGAGCCGTGACAAGTGGCGGGCCCGTTTGGCGACGCGCGCCCGCCGGTCAGCGGGGTCGTGGTCGCCGTCGTCGCCCAGGCGGCGGAGCTGGCTGACGGCGTATCCGAAGTAGGCGCTGCGTACACGCGGAGCCGACAGCAGCTCCGCGCGGATGCCGAGCAGCTCCGCCCCCAAGTTTGTGCGGACCTTATACAGGTGAGAGGGCAGCCACAGCAGTTCCGTGACCGTTGGATTGCACGACAGCATCAGCCGTATCGCCTTGGCCGCCTCGTGCACCGTGAGGTCCGGCTTCGTCATGACGATCGACTCCTTGGGGCGGTTCAGCCCCGTCAGGTCGATCGTCGGCGCGGCGAACACGCCGAGTCTGTCAACGTCGGAGCCGGCGTGCGCCAACCCATACGCGGTCGAGCCGACGACGCCGGCCAGCAAGACCTTGTTCATGCCACGTCCTCGCTGACCGTCAACCACGGCTTGTCGGCGTCGGGATAGACGGCCCGCCAGGCGTAAGCGGAGATGTCTGAGCCGTCGATCAGCTCGAACACCGCGCCGTAGTGCGGATGAGCGAGCACCTCGGCCGCCATCGCCTTGCGGTCGCCGTCGTAGACGTAGCTGGCCAGCTCGGCGAAATCGGTCACGTTGGCGACGATTGCGGCGACGTGCGCGTTGAGCGCGTCGATCACGGAGCGCAGCCAAGCATGGAACTCGTCCGGCACGCCCTCGACCAGCGTCGGCAGCCAGTCGTCGCCGTGGGCGAGCACCTCCTCGGCCCGTGCCGGGTCCAAGGTGAGAAGCGACGCCCATTCCTTCCGGTGGATGATCAGGTGCTTGCAGGCGTTGACGGCCAGGTACTCCCACACGGTGCGAGCCGTCACCATCGTGAAAATCTTGTGAAGTGCCTTGTAGTCCTCCTGCTTGATCTTCACGGTGGTCGGCTGGCCGCCGTCCTGCCACACCTGGACGACGAACCCTTCGGCGTCGGCGCGGGCGGGCGCGGTGAGCGCCTGGCGCAGCGTCGTGTACGCGAACACGGGCACCTTCGGCCCTGGCCAGTCGAGGCGCTCGGCCGGGACGTGCGCGCCTGTGAGGATGTCGACGCCGCCGAGCAACACCAGGTCATCCATGCCGTGGTAGTCGATGACGATCCGCCCGGCCGGGTAGATGATCTCGAACAGGTACGTGACGGCAGGGTCGACGGTGACGCGGGCGGCGTACCTGCCGCGCCACACGCTGGTGGCGTGCAGCGCCTGCGGCGAGGTGAACGAGCCGCGCGTGGCGATCGCGTACCCGCCCGTGTCGGCGTCCGGATAGAGAACGCCTAATGAGCCGTCCATCTTGTCCGTGACGGTTGCTGGCGCGTCCAGGTCGAGCTCCCCGTTGAGCGGGTCGCCGAAGTTGAAGAACTTCGGGAACGGCCTGGCGACGATGGAGCCTGCGTCGTCGGTGATGAGCCCACGGCAGGTGCGGGTGACGGGCGTCCACAGCCGGTCGTACTGTGCGACTTCGGTGTAGTTGTAGATGTGCAGGGGTAAGCGCGGGTGGCGCTGGCGGCGCACATGGCGCTCCTGCAGGGCATGCTCCAGCGCCGACAAGTCGAGCAGGTCGGACAGGCGAAGCTGGGCCACCGCGGCGGCGGGCATGGCAGGTCCTTTCAGAAGAAGGGCTAAGAGCAGGCGCACGCAGGGATGCGTGCGCCCAAGGGGGTGGAGCGGCTCGGCCGTCGGCTCTGGGCATCCGCGGGTGGATCCAGGCCAGGGAGGGGTGAACGGGTCAGGCGGACGCGGGGGCGCGGTCGCTGACGTGGACGACCGGGGTGCCCGCAACGGCCTGCACGACGACGTCCACGTCCACGCGTGCTCTGCCGCCGGTCAGCGCGGCGTCGTACCTGCCTGCGCAGATGAGCACAGGGCGGCCGTGAGCGGTGACCTTGCCGTAGACGGCTGCGTCATGTGTCGGCTCGTGCGGAACGTCGGGGGCAAGGTCGCGGACGGTGGCGGTGCAGGCGTTGCAGTACAAGCCGACGCCGCCGTGCGGGTAGAGGTCCGTCTGCCAGGCGTGGCCGGAGGTCTGGGCGGCGCACGCCGCCCGATGCGCCAGGCGCTCCTCATCGGTGGCCTCGCGGTACGCCATGAACGCGGCCGTCCAGCCGCCCGGGCTTCCTGGCGGGCACATGACGCTGTGGGTGCGGCATCGCTGGGTGGAGCAGGCCAGCCCGTCGCACTGGACGTGCTGGAACGTGTCCATGCAGGACGGGACGCCGCCGAGGAGCGTGAGTCCGTGGCGGCGCGCGTAGGCGTTGCCGCGCTCGTATACCTCCAGCGCGGTCGCGCCAGGCACGAGGAGGAACGTGTGATCCTCGTCCTCGAACAGGACGGGGCTGATGGGGGGCGAGAACAGCCACGGCAGGCCGGGCAGGGTTGCGGGCAGGGTGTCGCCCCACGTGGTGGAGGTCAAGGCAGGGGATCCTTCGATGACGGCGGCGGCACGCGTAGGGGTGCCGCCGCGCGGGTGTGCAGGTTAGGGGCGCTGGACGATGAGGCGGGTCAGATGCGCCGTTACCTCCGCGCAGAAGCGCGGTCCCAGCGTTCGCTGGCCCCACCACTCGAGCGAGATGTCCTTGTGGTCGAGGTAGGAGAGCAGGTCGGCGGCGGTCGGCTCCCAGTGGATGCTGCCGAAGACCTGCTCGTGCAGCTCAGCGAAGTCAGCGGGCGTCTTGCATGCCTGGAGCGCGTCGCATTTCGAGCAGGATGCCCAGCCGAAGGTGAGCAGTCCGAAGCGCCCGTCGTGGTGGCGGACGAGGCTGAAGGTGTCGCCTTCGCTGTTGGCGCCCTCGCTGACCTCGTGCAGCACGGTGATCGGCATGGTGGCGAGCAGCGACTCGTACGACCACTTGGTCACGTCGAGAATGTCGAGCGGTGCGGTGCGGCGGGCGCTGGTCATCGCTGCTCCAAGAGAGGGAAGTTTGGCGGGGCGACCCGAGAATACCCGGTGTCACGCAAATAAAAGTACAAGATAGTTAATTACAAGTCGAATCAGCGTTGGCCGTCGGCTGCGACGCTGCTCCCAACTGCGGACGAGCCAGCATTCGCGCCCGGCCACTCCCCTGCCGTGCAATGTGCAGAGCTGGGCGAGGCCATGGCGCTGTCACGCATCCGCCTCGGTGAACAGCGCGGGAGCGACGGCGGGAAACGGCCGGTTCGCCCACAGCACCTCGGTGCGAGCGTGATAGCCGGTGCTTTGCCCGGTCGCTGCGGCGATCTCCGTGCGGTGCCAGCCGTCGTACAACTCGCCGTACAACGGTGAGTTGTACCCGGACAGCACGACCGTTGCCCGGCAGCGCCGAACATGCTCGGCCAGCTCACGATGCTCGGCCTCGCTGGACATCTCGACCTTGTAGTTTCTGGCGCGCGTACTGCCCAAGTACGGCGGGTCCAGATACAGCAGCACGCCCTCGTGCCGCCCATAGGAGTCGATCAGGTCCAGCGCCGGCCTGGATTCCAAGCTGACGCGTGCCAGGCGCTCCGCAACGGCCGCCATCCTGCCGACGTACCCGGCCAGATATCCCGGCATCGACGAACTCGATCCTGCGGGGTCGCAGTAGTACCGCCAGCCGGTCTTGCGCAGCGTGCCGGCGCGGCCCTGCGTGAGCAGCACCCACACGCGGCGGGCCCGCTCCATCTCGTCGGCCTGGCCGCCGAGATCGTAGGCGCTGGCGTGTTCGGAGCGGCCGTGCGGCGTGAGCGCGCACACCCGGGCCAGCTCGGCGGGCCTGTCGCGCAGCACCCGCCAGAACGTCATCAGGTCCCGGTCGAGGTCGTTCACGGTCTCCATCCGCGACGGCGCTTTGGCCAGCAGTACCGACAAGCTGCCGGCGAACGGCTCAACATAGTGATCATGCGGCTGCAGAAGCCGCACGATCTTGCTGGCGATCATGACTTTCGCGCCGTAGTAGGCGAAAGGCGGCTTCACCTGCGGCCTGCCGTCAGGCAGGCGTACACGGCAGGCGAGTCAGCCGATTCGGGCCGGGGACTGTGAGGGGTCAAGAGCACGCCGCGACGTAAGCACAAGATTGTGCTTAGGTCTGGCGACACAGGGCGAACACATCCCGGGAAGGTGGGCACGGTGCCTCCACGCGCACGCAGGACCAGCCAGCCAGGCGCTGGCGAGCAGCCGAACGGCACACCCGACGCGCCCGCCCTCGAACCCGAGACGCAGCCAGACGATCAGCCCGAGCAGGCATCCCCAGCTCCGTCGGCGATCGTGCAGACGCCGGCGGCGCCCCTTACACCGCCCTCTCCCCCGGCCCATGCCCAGCCCGGCCCTGAGGGCGCCGACACCGACGGCGGCCCCGTTCTACCAGCGGCGCCCGAGGCCGACTTCATCGACCTGCTGTGGGGAGACGCCGATTCAGGCGAACCGCTCCCTCTGGCGGACCCGGACCACCTCTTCCATGACCCGGGCGACCAGTTCGGATTCGTGTTCGTCGCACGATCGCTGGTTGCCCGACGGCTGCTGCCCGGCACGACCGACAGGACCGGCGACCAGCTGATGGCGCAAAAAGGCCGGCGCATGGACAGGGACGCCGCCGAGCGGCTCCAGGACGTGCTAAGGGCGATCCGGGCCAGGCAGCAAGCCACCTGACTTCGCGGCCCGCCGGACTCCCAGGGCTCGGCCGGAGGTGATGATCGGCATGGGGGGCGAACATCACCCTGGTCAGGGAGACAGCGGGCCGCGATCTAGTCCTGGGCGTGCCATGAGCGCTCGCAGCGGACGTGTGCCGCGCGCTTGGTGGGGACCCTGCGCGGACACATCCCGCGGGAACGACGCGCATGGCACGCCCAGGACGAACCCCTGCTCTCACCCATCTCCTCGGGAGGCGCTATGGCGGACAGCATCACCGCGATCGTCAACGCTGACGAGGTCGCCGTCCGCGCCGGGCTCACGCTTCCGCTCGACGCGACCGCACGCGCCACCGTCGAGGTGGCGCTCGAGGACGCCTACGCCGAAGTGACCGCGTACCTGGGGCGGCCCCCGCTACCGGAGACGTTCACGCAGAAGGGCGTCCGCGCCGACGGGCGCGGCGGCTGGCTGCTCAACTACGACCCGGTTGTGGAAGTGCTGTCGGTTGTGCGAGAACCGGATGCGATGGATCCAGCGTGGGAGTATTCGCCGCTGAGGTTCACGATCACGTACCAGGCCGGTCTCGACCCGGCCGCCGATCCCCGGTACGGCAGGATCCTGGCCCGGTATCTGAAATGGGCAGCAGCAAACAGCCCGATAGTGCGTCGGCTGGCACAGCAGATCCCCGGCTCCCGGCTGATCGCGTCGGTCAACGTTGAAGGACAGGGCGTGTCCTACGAGAGCGCCGCGACGGGGCCGGACGCCGCCGGGACGCCGCCGACGCTGGCGTCCCTGGACGAGTGGGTGCGTCCCATCGTCTACCAGGCGCCTGGCCTTGGCCCGCACCCGGTCGAGACGGGCATGGCGTGGCAGTACTAGCTGCCGATGTCAGCCTCGGTGCTCGCCGTCGAACGCCGCCGGCCGAAGACGCCTACGGCACGCCCATCGCGGGCGAGCTCGGGCCGATGGTTGGGCCGCTCCCCGGTCGTGTCGTTGCCCGACCTGCCGTAGACGCCAACCTCGACACCGGGCCGGGCACGTGGGTGCTCGCCGTCGACGCCTCGTTGTGGCCGCTGGCTGCCGGCGACGAAGTGATCGAGCATGAGGGTCATGGCCGCACCTGGACAGCGACTGGGGCGGCATTGCGCACTTCGGCGTTCGATCCGTCCATCGACTACATCCGGGTCGAGTGCAGTCAGAATGCGCCCCTCGACTAGTGCTGTGACCGGAAACGATCACCGGGTTGGCGCGTAAGTCGCTCCTGCCGATTGGATGGTGCTGATCACGTTCGATCGGCGCTCAGGAGGCCAGGTGACGCAACCGGTCAAGGTCCGCAGGCTCACGGACCAAGAAGGGCAGAAGCTGCAGCGCATCGTGCGGCGCGGCACGATGAGCACGGTGCGCTATCGGCGGGCGATGATCCTGCTGGCCTCGGCCGGCGGCAACACGGTGCCGGTGATCGCCCGGCTGGTGCAGGCCGATGAGGACACCGTGCGCGATGTGATCCACCGCTTCAACGAGATCGGGCTGGCCTGCCTGGACCCTCAGTGGGCGGGAGGCCGTCCCCGCCTGCTGAGTCCTGACGACGAAGAGTTCGTCGCGGCGACGGCCACCACCCGCCCGGCCAAGCTCGGCCAGCCCTTCACCCGCTGGTCCATCCGCAAACTGCTCGACTACCTGCGCCGCCTGCCCGGCCGCGCCTTCACCCTCGGCCGGGAAGCCTTACGCACCCTGCTGGCCCGCCGCAGGATCACCTTCCAGCGCACCAAGACCTGGAAGGACTCACCCGACCCGGACTTCGAGACCAAACTCGACCAGATCGAGTACGCCCTGACCCAGCGGCCCGAGCGCACCTTCGCCTTCGACGAGTTCGGCCCGCTCGGCATCCGCCCCACCGCCGGCACGGGCTGGGCAGCGCAGGGCGAGCCGGACCGGCTGCCGGCCACCTACCACCGCACCCACGGCGTCACCTACTTCCACGGCTGCTACTCCGTCGGCGACGACCTACTCTGGGGCGTCAATCACCGACGCAAGGGCAGCAACAACACCTGGGCCGCCCTGAAGTCCATCCGCGCCGCCCGCCCGGACGGCGCCCCGATCTACATCATCCTGGACAACCTGTCGGCGCACAGGAACTGGCGCATCCGCGCGTGGGCCAAGAAACACAAGGTCAGACTGCTGTTCACCCCGACATACGCCTCCTGGGCCAACCCGATCGAGGCGCACTTCGGACCCTTACGCCAGTTCACCCTGGCCAACTCCAACCATCCCAACCACACCGTCCAGACCCGCGCCCTGCACGCCTACCTGCGCTGGCGCAACACCCACGCCCGCCACCCCGACGTGCTGGCCGCCCAACGCCGCGAACGCGCCCGCATCCGAAGCGAGAAAGGCATCCGCTGGGGCGGCCGACCTCTGACTTCCGCAGCCTGAAGCCCCGCCATCCAACCCGGTGATCGTTTCCGGTCACAGCACTAGCCGTCCTGGACGCCCAGACAGCACTTTACGTTTCGCCAGCGAAACGGTGAAGGGTTCGCATAGCGGCTCTCAACGCTTCCGGCCGAGTGACGGCAGCGCACAGGCGGACGGCCCACAGGGGTCGCCACCAAGACCAGCGGCGCCTCTCCCCTACTGGGTAAGGCGCCGCTGACGGTGCGGGGGAACGCTGAGGTTACTCCCAGAATTCAGAAATGGCCTTGCCGACTGCGGCGAACTCCTTGATGGGTTTAGCCTCAGGGTCTCTGCCCAGCCAGTAGTAGACCGGCTCCTGCGCCTTGTACGACTCGCCGATCGTAACCGCTTCGGAGATCGTCGGCAGAAGCATGTCGCCGTAGTATTCCTCGATGCTTTTGGCCTGATCCACGTAATACTGGCCGCGATTCTTGCTTACTCCGTTCATGAGCACGTACCGCAGGTCGGCGGCACCGCCCGAGAACTCATACGTTGCCTCCGCATGCTGAATGTTGGCGATCAACGTGGAGAGCGTGTCGTCGTCCTTCTGATCGGGCTTGAGAGCTCCAATCACGAAGTCGGAGCCGCCGAGCATCGTCGTCTCCCATGTGTCGTAAGAGCCGCGGAAGTCCATGAGGAGGACATCCAGCAGCCCCTTCTGCAGGCCGCTGACAGCACGCCGCAGCCAGCTTTCGTTCGCTCGCGGGAACCGGCTGTCCTTGATGTCGTGCGAGGCGTAGGCCAGGTCACGAGCACCTAGGACGAGATACAGGTTGGGGATCACCTCGAAGGAGTCGTCATCGTCGCCGTCTTTGCGGATCCGGGTCCGCGCTGGCACGAGCGCTTCTTGCAAGGACGCCTCGCCGTGCAGGACGTGGTACAGGTTCGTCATCTTCGCCAGCCGCGCGTAGACCGCGTCGGCCCGCTCGGGATACTTCTTCTTGTCGACGACGCCGTAACCGAGGTAGCAGCTGCAGTTCATGGAGGGGTCGCAGTCTGCGATCCCGACTTTTAGGCCATCGCGGGCCAGGGCCACGGCAAGGTTCACCGCGTCGGTGGTCTTTCTCGTTCCTCCACCCTCGTTGGCCACATCAGCTACCACGGGGCCGTCTGGATAGAGACGAGGACGGTCTGGTCTTTTCATGTCGTTACCTCTGCGGGGGTGGAGAGTTTCGCCAGCGAAACGCGGATGAAGTCTCTCTCCTCGGGGGTGGGCTCGTAACCGGTATCAGCGATCCGGCGAAGGTAGTCGGCTTCGCGTGGCGTCCATTCGGTCGCCGGGTGTGCGCGAAGGTGAAGTTCGGCCGCTGCGAACGTGGCCGCGTCGGCCAGCCGTACCAGCTCGGCGGCATCACGCGCGGCGAGCTCGTCAGGGGTGGCAGCGTCTTTAAGTGACAGCGCGGCGGCAGTCGACGCAATCTGTCGCTGCTCCGTCTGGGCCGTAGTCAGGACGGCGGCTGCCAGCCGGACGGTGATGTCGTGGGGGTTGCTGTAGTCGCGGCTGGCCAGTGTGCGCTGCAGTGCGGCCAAACGAGCAGCAGACGGTTTGCTTTGACGAGGTTTCGCTGGCGAAACCTCCGGCTGTGCCTCAGGGGTGGCGCCGTGGACCGCGCCAGACGCGGAGCTGGCCGGAGAATTCAGCTGGACGGCGTCGCCAAGTTCCCCAGCCGACTTGCCATCCTCTGGTCCACCCTCCTGCTTGTTCCCCTTCATCTGCGGCTCTACGGGTTTCGCTGGCGAAACCGGAGGTGTTGGATGCGGCTCGTTTCCTGCGCCGTCGATTGGTCCTGAGGAGGCGGGGTTGGACGCAGGTGGTTCCTGCACAAGGGGTGCCGATACGCCCATGAGGACGCGGGCAGCCTGCTTGGCTGGGATGCTGTCGCTCTCCATGAGCTTGTATGCCTGGTTGATCAGCGAGGGTTCTTTGAGGGTGGTGAGCAAGTGGTAGCCGCCTTCGGCCGGCAATTTGCCGGTGCGGATGGCCTCGCGCGCCTCTCCCTCGGGGAAGCGTGAATACAGGGCAATGAGCTTGGACACGCGGCTCTTGGTACCCATGCCCCCCTGCTTTGCGATGTCCTCGTAGGTGAGGCCATCTTCTTGGTGGGCGCGCCAAGCCACTAGCCCCTCCTGCAAGGGGTTCAGGGGGCGGCGGCGATTGTTCTCGCTGGTGAAGACAAAGTCACCCTTATCGAGGAGCGTGTTGCGCAAGACGACGGCCATCTTGGCGGCGCCTTTGGCCAAGTGGGCTCGCCAGCGCCCCTCGCCAGCCAGCAGCACAACTTCTGCTTCCGGATAGTCGCGGTGGAGCTCATCGGTGTACTGCGGGTACCTGCCCAGATACGCCTCAAGGGAACAGACGACAGGATCGTGAATCGTGCCGACCTCTTCGAGGTTGTCCGCAAAAGCTTCGAACTCCTCGCCGACCCAGTCGTCATCGTCGCGGGGATTGCGCGGGTTCGGAGCGATCAGGTTGAGCTCGATGTTGAACCGCGTGCCTTCTGGACGCAGACCTCGCGGGGAAATGCCCATGGCGCCGCCACTGGTGCGGGCGGCTTGGCTCTGGCTGAACGTCGGCTGCGGGGCAGCGGTGGTTTGCAGGGGGCCGCTGCCTTCTGCGGGGCCCTTGCCTTCGCCGGTACCAGCCCCGGGCTTCTTCCTCTCAGCTCGCGGCATAGTCAGCCCCCTCTCCGTGGCTAAGGCGGTCGCAGGTTTCGCTGGCGAAACGCGTGGAGGGTGAACGGGTGATGCCCGTGCTCGCGGGCGGGTGTGGCATGTGGACGTGCCTTTCGTTCCTGATGGGCTTCTAAAACACGATGATGGCAGGAGTTCACTTGAATGAGGTGCCTAACCGGCCGTCCGCGGGTGGATCGTTTCGCCAGCGAAACCTGGTTGGAGATCCTTCGGGCCATGGATGCCAGCGGCGACAACGAGGATGCTTCGGCGGGCGACCAGGTCAGATGCCTGGCTATGACCCGAAGCGTGCGGTGTATTGGCCGCGGACCAGCTGAGCCATCTCCGGTATCAGATTCCCGGCCTGGACGCGGAAATCCTCATACTCCTTCTCGAGGTCCTCGACAATGCTGGCCATCGTCTGTGCCATCCAGCGCAGCGTGGGAAAGCTGTCCGGTGTGAGTGGCCACACCATCTCCCGATGCGCCCGGGCAAGGTCGATGATCTGCTCTGCGAGATCGTCATCGATCAGCTCGTCGTGGTCCCGACGAAGTTGGATGAGCTTGCCGGCGGCGTCGTACAGCTTGATGGCGTTGCGGTCGTACCAGCGTGCCTCCCGGCTCGCGGCTGACTTGCTTGGGATGGCGGCGAGGCGATGGGCGCGCTCGATGCGCTCGTTGCGCGGCAGGTCCTGCAGGGCGGCCCGGGTGCGGAGGATGCGGTGGTCGACGGCTTGGGCCGAACGCAGGCCCAGCGGTTCGGCGAGACGAATGAGCGGGATCTTCAAGGCTCGCCCGAGTTCGAGAAGCTCGTGTTCCAACCGGTCGATGACTGCGGGCACGTGGGGGATGTTCTGGCTGCGGATGTAGCCGAGTGCCCAGAGTGCGTCGATCACGTCTTCGTCGGTGATCAGGTGGCGCCGCTGCTGCCGCTGCTGTAGGAGGTGCTTGATGACAGGGAGCGGATCTTCGACTGGGTCGTCATGGAGGAGATGGTCTGCGTCCGCGTCTCCTACCTTTTGACGGCGCGCAATGATCGCTTCAATAGCGGCCTGACCTGCGGCTTTGCTGACTTCTATCTGTGTCTTCGAGGGCACTTCCATACAGTATTGAAAGATCATCGCATTTGGAAGCTAGACAAAGTAAATAACTGTCCTGTACTATTTAATACGCAAGCAAGGGTATTCTTGCGGCTTCGGAGAGGCGATCATGGCGAACACCATTCAGTACGGCACCCGCAATCGCGACGGCATCATCAGCGAGCACCACATCGCGCGTGTTCCCTCGTGGGTGTACGCGCGCGGGATGACCTTCACGACTCGTGAGCCGTCGATCACGGTGTACCGCGTAGTCCGTGAGGACCAGTTCTCGAAGAACCACGCGGGTGAGGCGGTCACTGAATGGGCCGAACTGCCCGCCGACGCCGCCGTCCAGTTCGGCATCGCCGACGCCTCGGGCGAGGTGACGAAGACGTACAACCCCGACGAGGGCAACAACCTCCTGCTCGTCCTGCACGCCCACACGGGCGAAGGCCACGACCACGGGCACGGGCACGACGGCGGCCGTATCGTCTTCCGCGCGGTCACCGTCGATCACCGCGACCTCCCCATCGCTCCCGTCACCGAGTGGACGCCCCTCTACCCCGTCGCTTGAGCACCTGAGGGCGGCGCACTCGCGCCGCCCTCAGGGCGGTCCGAAGGACTTTGGTGGTCGAGGCAAGTCCTGGGCAGCCGACGGCGTGTTTCGCTGGCGAAACGGCTGAGGGGGAAAACCTGGTTCAGCCTGGGTGGGCGGCGATCTGCGCGTTGCCCACCCAGCGCAGACGGCCGTCCGCTTCAGGAACAGGTCCCCCTCCCCCAGAGCTCACTTCCGTGACGATCGGCTCCCCAGGGTCGGCATGCACGTCCGGAAGACCGGCCAATGCCGCGAGCGCCAAGTGGATGATGCGCTTGAGACGTTGCTCCCCCACCGGCCGCTCAAGACTGTCCAGCGCCTCCAACCGAAGAGGCACACCGACGCGGTGCGTACGCAGATCTTCAGTGCCGCCGACGCCTGGGCGGACCCGCAGCCGCGGGTACGGCGGGCGGTGCGATGCGCCGACACGGCCGGAGCCGCCGAGCTCATGCGTGAGTGCAGGGTCGGCGGACAGATGCGCAATGGCGGCCGGGATCGGGTCGGCGTCAGCGATGTGGCTCACGCTGGCCACGTCCTCCTCGTCTTGGCTACTCGCCGCTCGACTTGCGCCCTGGCTTGACCCCCGTGGGCTCGGGTGATGCAGCGGGCGCGTCCACGGGCGTCGCGGGAACCCGGCGAAGCGCTGAGCCAGGAGCGTCGAGCATGTATGTCTGCGGCTTCTGTGGGTTGGCGCCAGCGACGGCCCCAGCCGCGACCAGGCGCATGGCCTGGCCATAGTTGAGCTGGAGCTGCTCGCCGACGGCGTAGGTGCGGACGGGCAGGCCCACGGCTTCGGCGTCGATCGTTCGCAGCGGGTGCGCCAGGTTGAAGATCACGAACTGGTCGGTGGACATGCGCGGGCCTCCTGCAGGATCCGTCGTACCTTCGGCGCACATGGTGACCTGCGGGTGAGCTAACGTCGCGTCCGCGATCGGGCAGCGACCCGGTGCGCTGCCGCGGCGAGCCAGCCGCCTCCTTCGTCGGCGTACTCGGACTCGGCCACGCGCGGGAAAGCGACGGTCACCTTCGCCCGCACCAGGGATGCGGATACGCGAACCGGGTCAGCGTGGACGCCGGCAGCGATCGCCTTCGGCAGATCCACCGCCTGACATTGGCAGCCGAGCTGCTGATCGTCAGGCAGGCCAGGGTCGCGCGGTCGCATGGCTAGGTCCCAGCCGTCGATCGTCTTCCAGCCGCCAGACGAATTGACGGCCTTGCCGTCGGGGCCGCGCCCCTTGCGGATGTAGACCTGCCGCTTGAGGCGGAACGGCAGGTTCGCCGGGACGGTCTGGCCGTGGGCGTCGGCGTGCGCGGGCCGGTTGGCCCCCGGCTTGGTCATCCACACCTTCGCGGGCGGCGCCGCGTCACGTGCCGCGTCAGCCAGGTCGTCGGTGACGCGTTCGACAGCGCGGCGGGCGGGTCCGGCCGCGATGGCCGCCGCCAGGTTCGAACGCACTCGGGTGCGGGTCATAGCCGTTAAAGGTAGAGACCGGGCGCGCTTGGGTCGCTTCGCCCGATCTGCCAGGGCGACGTTAGCTGTGTTTCCCTGCACTCTCCGTGCCCGTGAGTTCCATGTCTGCGCCGCATGACCCCATTGACACGGCCCTGGTCGTCCGCCTGTACACAAGCGATCTGCTAACAGTGCGGCAGATCGCCGCCCGGGTCGGACGCTCCCACACAGCTGTTCACCGGGCGCTGATCCGTACGGGCACGCCGCGGCGGGGACGCGGCTCCACCGAGCGGCGCATCTCGGCGCAGGTACGCGAGCGTGTGCTGGCGAGCTACCTGGACGCCGCCCCGATGGCCGACATCTGCGCAGCCCAGCAGATTTCGGCGCAATCGGTCCGCAACATCGTCGCCGACGCCGGCTATGAGCTGCGGGCCGTCGGCGGACGCCGCCAGCTCGACCTTGCGCAGGTGGATGAGCTCGCTGGGCAAGGGTGGCCGCCCGTCGCCGTCGCGATCCTGACCGGGTTCTCCGAGGGGCACGTACGCCGGCAGATGCGCCAGCTTGGGCACGTGAGGCCAGCGCTTCCGGAAGGGCAGATGCTCGCTGGTCTGTTGGCTGAGCACGGGTCGGTGCGAGCGGTGGCGCGCGAGGTGGGCTGCAGCGCGCGGCGAATCAAGGGAGCGTTGGAGCGGGCCGGTGTCGAAGTTCCGGCCCGTCGCGGCCGACGGTCAGCTGAGCTGGTACAGGGCTGATCGGAGAGGGTGAATCCCGCCTACAGCAGTTCCACTGTGGCGGCGTCCGGCTGGCCGCCGCCGTACACGAGGCCTTGCAGAGGGCTGACAACGACGCGGTCGCCTGACACAGCTGCGTCACACGGGAGTTCGCCGCCTTCGACGGTGTAGCCGGTGGAGAACAGCCAGTCGACGATCTGCTCAAGTGCGGCCTGGACGTACGGGACGTCGTCAAGAGGGAAGGACCAGCCGCTGAGTTCCTCGCGCATAGGGCGACCGACCGTGTTGTGCAGGTGGAACGATTCCGAGCGGGCCTCGAGGGCGTTCGTGCCCATCTCGGGGGCGTCTCCAAGATCGCGCCCATGGGGTCGTCGCCCAATCTGATCGTGGGGGAGTGCTGGCTTTGTACGCTATATCGCGCACGTTCGCGTGTCCGCTGGATGGTTTCGCCAGCGAAACCTTGCGCGATTTGGCAGCGAAGGGGCGGAACCCGTGCCTGGGTTCCGCCCCTTCTGGTGTGATTGGCTGGTCAGCGCCAGTCGCGGGAGACGATGCACCGGTGCAGTTCGGCGGCGCTCATGGCGAGCACGTCGCCGGGAGGCCGTTCGTACTTTCCGTCTGATCCAAAGATGCCGTAGCTGCCGCCGTCGTTGATCACCATCTCGAGCGCCTCGACGCGCGCCGCATAGTCGAGCGCGGTGTCGTCGGCGTCGTGGCTTTTGGTAAGCCAGTCGTGGATCGCCGCAGCGTTGGTCTTGGTGTCCTGGAGCGACTCTGTGGAGTGCGTGGCCTTCTTGTTGGCGAATGCCGTGCGCAGTGCCGTGGCCGCCATGGCCTCGTCACTGATGAAGGGGAGGACAGCCTCATCGGACAGCGGACGGGCGAGATCGAGGTGACGCGTCATCAAGGAACTCCTAGCTCTGTTGCGCGCGACCGTAGAAGTCGCTCGCGGGGTCCGTTGTGTGGCTGCGATGGATGCGTCCTCCGGCGGCGTCCCACGGGTTGGAGGGATCGCCGTCGCTGAGGACAAGGGGGTCACCTGACCTGCTCGGGTGTCCGCATGCCGCGCGAATGTCTTGTAGTTCTGCATGGTCGCGTTCCTGTTGGCTCCTGCTTATCCACCCCATAAATGCTCTCCAATAGTACAGGATAGTTAATTTCTTAATATGGGGAGCCGTTTGGTCGGCGAAACGGCTCGGGATGCATGGTCCGCTCATCCGAGCCAGTACAGCGCGGCCACGTTGATCGCCAGATGGATCGTGTTGTCCGCCACGATGAGAAGCGCATGGGCCAGGCCGTGGGGCACTTCTTGCGGGAAGCCGTTGTTGTCCGCCGACTCCGACCAGGTGGGTCTGCTGGCGACCGGGGCGAGCTGGTTCTTGGCCCAGATGATGTACTTCGCCGCGCGCGTGCGGTCGAGCAGGATGTGCGTTCCGCCGATCACGGCCAGGGCCGGTAGCGAGTTGGTGAGGAACAGGTGGGGGAGCGTGTAGAAGAAGCCGTGGACGGTTGCCGGCCACCAGCGCTGGATCTTCTCGTCGGCCATCCAATGCGACTGGAGGACGTAGTCGCCGGCGAGGTGAGCGAGAAGGATGAGCAGCGGGTCGGGCATCGGGTGTCTCCTGTCGTGGGTGATGTACCTGCTCGACGGGTCCGGCGACGGATCGCAGACGGATGGACGGAAGGCGGCGGGTTAGGGTCGGCGGGTCGGCGGATGATGTGTCGGGGGGCGGGCGGAGACCAGCCCGAGGCGGCTGGTCTTCGCCCGCGCTGCTAGACGAGCGCTGGGGAGCGCTCGCCAGCGTCGCCTTCGGCGCCGTCGTCGGCGGACGAGGCAGCGCTGGCAGCGCCGTCGTCGTCGCTAACACGGGCGCTGGGAATGGCGCTCGCAGCGGCGGTCGTCAGCGCTTGTTCCGAGTTGAGGCGCTCTGCGAGCTCTTCGGCGGTCTCCTCGGGAACGTCGGCAGCGCCGCTGTCGAGCGCTGCCGCAGCGGGTTCCTTGATCCAAGCGGCTCGCCAGTTTCGCGCTGTGGAGGGCTTGGCACCGGACACCTGCATCAGATCAGCGGTCTGCGGCAGCGGCCCGCCGTCTGCGATGGCCTGGTCCCACTGAGCGCGGGCCCGCATCTGCATGCCGAGCCTGCCACCAGGGAAATCATCGTTCCCAGCGCCGTTCCCAGCGGCGCTGCCGCCGTTGCCGTTGCCGCCCTGGCCGTTGCTGGCAGCGCCGTTGCTGCCGGGATCGCCGGGCGGCGGCGTGGAAAGCGGGGGAGGGGGAGCAGACGCTGTAGCGCCCTGGCCGCCGCCGCTGCCAGCATCCCTTCGCAGCGGATCATCCGTCGCTGGCAGCGAGCTACCGCCCGCTGCCAGCGAGTCGTCATCTCCGCTGGCAGCGCCGTTACCGTCCGCTGGCAGCGGGGCTTCTGCCCGAGGCGGAGGCGCTGTCAGCGCCTCCGGCGGAGGCGCCACCATCAGGTTGGCGAGGAACTCCTCCGCCTCACGGGGAGTGGTGTAGTCGAGCATGGCCAGCTTCCGCGACTGTGTGCGCAGCTGCATGGCCCGGACGATGTCGACCATCACGTACGGGTCGGTGGCGCCGGCGCGGGTAAGCGCCTTCTGCGCGTGCTTGTCGGCGTCGTGCACTTTGCCGGCGCGGTGGCCCGCCCACCGCTTGCCCTCGTGGGCGATCTGCCGCTCGAGCGTTTTGGCGAGGATGTAGAGGCGTTTGGCTGCCTCGTCCACCCGCACGACCCGCGTCGCCTGCGCCGCCGTGAGGAACTCGTCGGTGCCGAGCTTGAGCAAGACCTTGACCCGCTCGATCGGGTGTAGCCACCGGGACAGGTCGAGCTTGCGGTCGGGGCGCGCGTGCTTGTCTCGGCGCTGCTCGGCCAGCACGAACTCGAACAGGACGGCGCCGACGACCGGGAGCAGGGCGTACGCGAGTGCGGCGCCGGGCTTGTCGGGGGCATGCGTGGCGTTGAAGTAGGCCGACGCCAAGATGAGGCCCCACACGGCCAGGCGCGGCCCGGTGGCGGTCTCATTGCGGCTGATGCGCCGGGCCTGCAGCACCGCGCACAGGCCGGCGGCGCCGTCCAGGGCGAAGAAAAGCAGGTACGGCCACGGGCCGGCCAGCTCCATGTTGTCGCGGCCGAAGCCGGTCAGGCCGTTGGCGGACAGGCCAGCGATGACGATGAGGAAGTACACCAGCAGCAGGCCCGGGACGACGCGAACCAGCCCGGCACGGGCGGCCTCCCACCTGCCGGTTGGCCGGGCACGGCCGCCTGGCGGAGGCGGCGCCGACTTGGTGTCGGCGACGACCTTGTCGGGCGCGGCCATCGGTTCGACGTACGTGACAAACCGGTGCCGCCAGAACGACCACGTGGGCGTGGTGTCGTGAGGTCCTTCGCCGGTGTCCCACTGGTGATGTAGCCGGGCTCTCGCGCGGCGGTAGCCGCGGCGGTCCCACCACCACACCAGCAGGCCAATGACCAGCAAAGCCGCCAGGGCGGCGCCGATCAGCGGCCACGGCCACTG
This sequence comes from Nonomuraea sp. NPDC026600, assembly GCF_040638335.1. Taxonomy (NCBI): domain Bacteria; kingdom Bacillati; phylum Actinomycetota; class Actinomycetes; order Streptosporangiales; family Streptosporangiaceae; genus Nonomuraea; species Nonomuraea sp. NPDC026600. Next base: position 81,725 of record NZ_JBEZYD010000018.1, on the reverse strand, counting down.
CTGCAAAGCGTTCAAGATGTCGTCATACACGGCAGGATCCTTCGTCAGGTCGTACGGCAAGAGGGCAGGCGGGGGAGAAGTCGGCGGGTCGTGGCGGAACATCACAACCGGGCTGCGCGGCGGCTTTCCGGAGGAGTGCCGGTGATCCGTCCGACCCGCCGGGTCGGGACGTTTCCGCAGGCAGGAATACATTCGCATGCGTCGGCGGGATGCGTCGGGCAGGCGGATGCCACCTGTCGGCCTGGCGGATGCCGGGCAGGTACGGCGACGGGTGCATTTCACGCGGCACGGCGTACCGCCACTGCACCGCCGGAGACGATCCGGTCGACCGCGGCGTGCACGTCCGCGGTGGCGGGGCCGCGTACCTCGGTCCCGCTGATGGTCTGCTTGCCGACGGGGCACCCCCAGCTGGCAAGCAGGCCACCGAGGGCCTTCGGTGACATGTTCAGCTCGAGCTTGGCGATGATCGCCGTGGTGGACAGACGGGCGATCTGCTCACGCTCGGCCTGGGCGGCGAGCTCGGCGATGGCCGCAAGCACCGCCGGCACACGCTCTTGTGGATCGGGGGCGGCCGGCGCGTGAGCGCCGAAGCGCTGCTGCCCGGGCAGCGTGCCGGCCTGCTCGCGAAGTTCCAGGGCGCGCTTGACGACCTGGCGGGCGTCGCGCACATTGGCGAAGTCCGACCGGACGGTGAGAATGTCGCCACCCAGGTCCACGTCTTCGCCGCCGCGCAGGAACCCCCACCCCTGGTGGTGCCGCTCGAACTCGGCCGCGTTGTACCCGGCCTGGTAGGTGTTGGTACCGAGCCCAGCCTCGGATGCCTGCCACGTCATGGCGCGCAGCACGAACCGGGTGCCGAGCATGTCACGCAGCGACGACGGGATGGTGTCGGCGTCGGACTTCTGCGTGGCCAAGACGATGATGAAGCCGAGCGCGGGCCCGACCTTCGCAAGCTCGATGAGCTGCTCCAGGATGAGCTTGCCCCAGACGGGGTCCTCCAGGTAGCGCTGCACCTCGTCGATGATGATCAGCTTGAGCGTGAGGCCGTAGGAGGGGTCATCGAGCATGTCGCTCGTGATCTTGCCGTCGGGGCAGATGTCGTCGTCGAGCTCGTCCGTCCAGTCGTAGAGCGCGTTCATCTCGGCGACGAGGGCGCACAGCGTGTTGTAGAGGTCCTCGACAGTTCGGCCGCGCACGCCGCGGCCGAACCCTTCGGCGAGCGACTTGAACGGGCTGAAGTCCTTGCCGCCCTTGCCGTCCCACAGGTACAGGCGGACGCGGACGTCCAGCGCGGCCGCCATGGCCAGCAGCCGCAGCACGACGCTCTTGCCCATGCGCGGCATGGACGACACCAGCACCGAGGTGAAGATCAGCGGCAACGCGACGCGGCGGCCCCGAATGTCGGTGCCGAACGGCACAGGGTTGAATACGTCCCAGGCGTCGGCGCCGATGAGAGGCGAACGGTGCTCGGCGCGGTCGAACGGGTCGCGGTCGGCCAGCCACAGCGATACCTGCCGGCCGGTGCCGGGGACACGTTCGATGTCCAGCCATCGTTCGTCGATGTCGAGGGCCGAGGCCAGTGCCGCCTTCGCCGCGATGACCTGCTTGTGCGTCTTGCCGGCGGGCAGACGGACGATCACGATCAGCGCGGTGCCGTCGTGATGCGGCAGCCGTGCGGCATCCAGGTGCACCTCCTGGCCGGCCTTGATGATGCTGCCGGCGAGGAACGCCTCGGTGAGCTGAACGCTGGAGACGCTCGCGTCCACGGCGGGCGCGCTGGCGGCGGTGTCGCCGCTGCGGCCGTCGTCGGCAGCGCGGCCGAGCGCGCACAGCTGCTCAGGGGAGCGCCTGCCAGCGACGGCGGAGACAGTGAGCCAGATGGTCCCTGCGCCGGCTAGAACCGGCCAGGCGTTCAGGGCGAACAGGAGAACGCCGCCGGTGACGACGACACCGGCCACCTTCGCGGAGTTGGTGCGCCGCTGGGCCCGCAGGGCTTCCAGCGCGGAAAGGTCAGCGGGCGAGAAACGGCCCGCCTCGAACAGGCGGTTCTGCTCGTTGACCGCGTTGGACCACATCCACCATTGGCTGCTGAGGACACCAGTGCCGCGGATCGCGGCACCGAGCAGCCGGCCAGGAGTGCGGGCGAGGACGCGAACGGCGTACAGGCCTGCCAGCTTGGGGTCTCGGATGATCAGGGGAGCGGTGAGCGGCGCTGTCCACCGTGCGGGGGCGCCACCGGACACGTGTGCGAGATCCTCCCGCTTGATCACCTGACCGTTGAGGACGATGTCGTCGCCCGCGGCGTTCGCTGGCGTCGGGTCAGCGGGCGGGTGCTCCACCGGGGCTCCTTTCTGATCGGGCATGTGCTGGTCGTGCGAGGGTGTGGCGTTACGGGCGCGGGCAGGTGCGTGGCGGACGGTGATCTTGAGACGGATTGCGCTCGCCGGCCGCGAGACGGGCCGCCTGCGCGGCCGTGAGGTTGGCGCGGGTGCGCCTGTCCTCGCGGCGTATCTCCAGGGCGAGCGTGATGATGCGCATGAGCACCCAGCCGGTGCCGCCGACGGTGCCGACGATCGAGGCAGTCGTCGCCAGTAGGCGCACTTCATCGGAGGTCCCGGCGGCGATGATGAACGCGGCGAAGGCAGCGAGGGCGGCGGCGATGGTGATCACGATGGTCTTCTTCACGGCATGCCCCCGAGGGTTCGGTAGAGGTGAGAGGTGGTCATTTCGGCTGCAGTCCGAGGACGGTGGCAAGGTCGCCGGCCGGCAGGACGGGGACGCCGAGGAGAAGGGCGGCGGACAGAACGAGCACGGTAACGCTGACGACGGCAGCGATCAGGTTCGCGGCACTGATCACGAATGGGTGCCAGTCCCGGCATCGCCCGCGGCCTTCGCACGTCCAGCAGGTGAGGAGGAACGGCTTCTGGTCAGGGTGGCTGCTGTATAGATGCTCGCGGGCGCCGTGGCAGGTGGGACAGGTCAGAGCCGGGGGAAAGAGGATCATGGGCGGTTCTCCGCGCGGGGTCATAGGAAGGCGGGTCCTGCGGCGGGAGGCGCGGGGGTGGGCAGTAACGAGCTGAACTGCCAGACGAGATCGGCGATGGGCTGGCGCAGCTGGGCGGGAGTGGGCAGAGAAGCGCCCGAGATCGTCAGCAGCTTCCAGGCCAGCATGAGGAGCGCTGTCGTGGCGGCGGTGCAGGCGACGACCGTGAGGACGGCGGCCAGGCGGGCTAGGCGGTCGAGCAGGAAGAGAAACGTTCCCCCGAGCCCGTAGCCGAGGTTGGCGAGCGCCGCGATCTTGCCGGCGGCGGGGAGTTGGCGGAAGGCCGATGCGACTTCAGCCGCGCTGGCGTCGTCGGCGGTGGCGGGCCGACTGGTCAGCACGGTCACCATGACTGCGGCCCAGGCGATCAGTACCAGGTTCATCGCTCCTCCTTCAAGGACCCTCTTGGCTAACTTCCATATGAAAGCTAACTTACATATGGAAGTCGTGCAAGAGGGGAAGTTGACGGAGATGGCCCTGACCGATACCGCTGACGTGGCCAGGGCTGCCACCCTGGATGTCGCACACGAGCAACATCGGCACGCAAGATGGGTAGGCACGATGACGACAGCGCAGCAGCCGCCGTACGCCAGGATCGCCGCGGCGCTACGCGCAGACATCGACGCTGGCGTCTACGGCCCGCAGGACGCGCTGCCGAGCCAGCAGCAGATTGTCCAGCTGTATCAGGTGAGCCCTGTCACCGCACGAGAGGCACTGAAGGAACTGGTGCGGGTGGGCGCCGCCTACGCCGAGCAGGGCAGGGGCTATTACGTGCGTCGCTACCGGCGAACTCCTGCTGACGTGGAATCCCTCGTCGAGACGCAGGAGCTCAACGAGGTCGACGTGGACACCCTGTCGGCTCCGCCTCTCGTGTCCGATCTCATGCCGGACGCCGACACGGTGCTCGTCCGCCGGGTTTCCGCTGGCGCCACCACGTACTACGAGCCGTCGCTAGCCGACGTGATTCCAGAGGCGCGTGCAGTCGCGCCGTTGACGCATCCGACGGATCTCCAGCTCCTGCATGAGCGGGGTGTGACGTTGCGACGGTCCCGGACGCTGATCATCGGGCGCATGTCGACGCAGGATGAAAGCGACCGGCTCGACCTGCTTCCGGTCACGCCGGTGCTGGAGGCGGCCACGGCATTCGCAGACGCTGAGGGACGGATCAGGCTGATACGCGTGAGTGTGATGCCAGCCGACCTCTACACGGTGAAGATCGACTGGACGTAAGGCTTCCCGCGGGAGGACGAGGCACATGCCCGGTTCCGGGTCGGCGGCGCCAGCCGGGACGGTGCTTGCCCGGCCGGCCCGAGGTCAGGCATGGCTCTTGTATGCCGCCTGTGCCGTCAGAACCAGGACGGCGATCTCGGCGAACTCGAACACGGGTCGGCTGTGTGCCCAGCAACACGGTGACGAGGAGCAGGACGTGCAGGGCCACCCAGGCGAGCGACGCGAGAAAGGCTCTCCGATCGAGATCTTCGTTCACGCAAGAGTCGAGGGGATGCGTAGCCGGGCGGGGTGATGCCTCGCAGGGGCGACGATCAGTGAGAACGGCCCGGCACGATCAAGGCCAGGCAGCGGACCGGCAGCATGGTCCAGCTGATCGTGACGCTGAAGGGATCACCTCGTACGGCAACGGCGAGGAACATGATGCTGACGGCCGCCGCGCAACGTGTGCGACTGTCTGCCAGGAAGGCCCGTGAATTCTCGCTCATTCACTTCTTCAGCAGGGTCGATGGTTCGGGGAAGAGGGCCGGAGAGGTCGGTGGGCGGCCATGGATCCATGGCCGCCCACATCTGGACTGCTAGATGTTCAAACCGGCCTTGCGCAAGACGGCACCCGCGATGCGCGGCGCGACCTCGGGGTGGTCCTTGTCGCACAGCACCCAGAAGTCACCGGTGCCGGGAACGGGAGCACAAACCAGATTGGTTCCCTCGACCAGGGTGGAGAACTTGGCGTCGCCCAGGTCGTACTCGTAGGGGCTGCGCTCCTCGTCCGCGTCGTCCTGGACTTCGGCATTGCCTTCGATGGGAGCGTCCTTCTGCTGCATGAGTTCTCCTCGCGAGTTTGGCCGGGCGGAGGTTCGCCGCCCGATCACCGATGTGACCTTGTGTACGGCCGGGGGAGGACCCGCGCTGGTTCCCTCACCCCGGCCGTGTCCCTCCTGCCCCGCGCTGGGGTGAAGGGGTTGCGGGCGATGAGCCCGCGTCGGCAGTTCGGGAACTGCCGGTAGGTGATCCCATCCACCCGGAAGGACGGGATCGGGATCCGGCACAGGTGCCCGTGATGGGAGTGCCGGACGATCTGGGGGCATGACCTGTGTCCACCCGCTGGCGGGTGATGCGGTGGCTTGCCGCGCGATCCGTTCGACGGCGATCGCAGGCCTGGCGCGCGTTACCTGTGCAGAGGTGTCACTGGAGAGTCAGCGCGGACGCGAGCGTTTCGGGGTCGTCGTCCTCGATGAACTCTCCAACTCCGGCGTTCCGCAACTGCTTGGTGAGGGGCCGCCGCAGGCGAGCCGTCCACTTTGTCCACGCTCGATGTCGTGGGCCGGAAAGGTGGTGCGCAGGGCATGCAATTGTCGGGCGGCCCTCTCTTCGTCGTCAACACACAGGCAGGTGTCATCTGCGGTCACCTCGGGCCGTCCTCGAACGGTGCCAGCGAGGGGGGCACGGTGAGGGCCGTGACGGGGGAGCCCGCATATCGGCAGAGCTCTGCCATCGGCGGTCCGTAAACGTACGTCGGATTGTTGGCGCGCGGATCCACGCGTGCCGGACGCACCGTTCCCTCCAGTGGCACGTCCGCGGGCATGGCGTTGAGGGCGGCCGTGAGCATATTCACGGCGCGGTATCCGTTGCTGGTCACGCCGGTGGAGCCTCGGTCGCGGGCAGCGACATTCCACACGTAGAAGAAGATGTCCGCCCGCGTGTTCGGAGTCACCATTCCTCGCTTTCTCGCCCCGACAATGCCTGGTTTTCTCGTGGCCGTAAGCCCGTGCAGGAGTAGCGTTGCCATTACCAACGGTCAGGTCTAGTGGCGGCCCGTCCGCAGTGTGTCCGCTGTTTCGCAGCGGACATGGCGGACGCAGGTCAGACATGTGAGCGATATGAACGGCGAGACGTTCGGCCAGCTGTTGCACCGTCTGAGGGATCCTCTATCGATGCGCGAAGTCGCGCGTTTAGCGGATGTCAGCAAAAGCTACATTGGCGATTTGGAGCACGATCGGAAACGGCCGTCGCGTAGCGTTGTAGTAGCGTTGGACCGCGCTCTGGGTGCGAACGGTGAGCTAATTGCTGCTTATGACGTCGGTGGGGCGTCTGTTCCGATTGCCGACTTTTATCCCCCTGTCGCCGAGATGGGCTCGCTGCGTAATCTGGGATGGAGTGCCGAGTCGGACGATCAGGGGGAGGCCGCCACGAAACGCCGACAGCTGTTCCACCTTGCAGCCGGTCTGGGGGCCGCGGCTCTAACCCCGTCGTCGGAGGAACTGCGGCAATACTTCGACGTGAACCCGCTGGTCGATGCTCAAACCCTCGCCGACTGGGAACGGGCTTGCGCTGATCACCTTCACGCCGTGTGCACTCGACCTGCGGATGAGGCGCACCGCGACCTGGACGTGGATCTGAGAGCAGTGCTGCTCCGGGCGAAACTGATGGTCGACACATTCGGCCCCGACCACGCGAAGACGCGCGACATAGCCCGGGTGGTGTCGGCCATGTCCACCCTCAACGCCAACGTGCTGACCAGGCTGGGACAGCACGCTCGGGCGGGAAGCTGGTGGCGGACCGCCAGGCAGATGGCCGACGCCTCCGGAGACCTGCACCTAGCGCTGGGAGTACGGTCCACAGAAGCCGGCCACCTACTTTCTGCCGGCGAGTCCGACCCGGCGTCCGTCCTGAGCCTGATTCACGAAGCCGATGCGATCGTGGCCCGCTCTCCGAACTCCTACGGCGCCGCGCTCATAGAGATGACGCGAGCCAAGGCGCTGAGCCGCCTGGGCCGTCATGCCGAAGCGATCGCCGCACTGGAGGGAGTTGGCGATCAGCTAGAGACCGGCCATCTGCCGGTGACGATCATGCGGCGGTATTGGGCCAACCAGCAGCTCACGTACGCACGCATGGTGATCTACAGCGCGGCTGGGAAGGAGCCCCAATCCATCGACGCCCAGAACCAGATCCTGGCGGGCAACCGCGACTACCAGTACCCGATCATCGCCCGCCTGCATACAGCTTTGTGCATCGTGGTGCGCGGAGGTGTCGAAGAGGGGGCGAGGAGCGCCGTGGCGGTGCTCGCCGACGTCCCGTCTACCTTCCGAACCAACATGATCGACAGAGCTGGGCGCATGGTTATCGGTGCGGTGCCGAACGACCGGCAGGCCCGCCCGGAGGTGAGGGACCTGCGGTCGATGCTGGCCATCGAGGCGTGACCTTTCCTGGCCCGCTGAGATGAGGCGATTCGCGGTTCATGCCGCCGCGCGGCTGCCGTACAGGTCGTCGAGGTAGGCGTGTACGCCCGGCCGCCAGTCGATGTCGAGCACGGTGCCGAGCACGGCGGCTGCCACCATCGGTGAGATGCAATCGGCGGCCTGCAGGAACTGCTTGCTTCTGGAGCCCTGCCACGGATGGTCGTACGGCATGCCGACGAGCAGCCCGGCTTCGGCGGACGTCAGGCGCAGTCCGTCGGCTTCGCGTTCCCAGCCGCGCGCCTTCTCCGTCAAACACCACGCGATGCGGTCGCTGGAGAAGAAATTGCCGCCGCTGGTCCTGCGGTTGCCGCGGGTGCGGACGCGGTGGCCGGTTTCCCAGCCGAGCACGTGCGCCATCGTCGGGCGTGGAAACTCGCCCGGTTGCGGCGTGAGAGGGCGTGAGCGCAGGTCCGGGTGCTTGGTGCGGTGGGCGAGCAGGAACACGCGCTTGCGGTGGGAGGCGGCGCCATAGTCGGCGGCATCCAGTTCGACCACGTCGCTGTAGGCCCAGCCCATGTCTACGAGCGGGCCGCCGTCGTACAGTTCCTCGGCGAAGACTTCCCAGAGCGGCCGGGCGGCGGGGGTGAGCTCGGCGACGAGCCATTCAACGTGGGGGAGCCCGGCCGCCCATCGGAGTGGTTCTAGGGCGAGAGCGGTGCGTGGATCGGCGACCCGTTCGGCCAAGTCCTGCCAGAGGCAGCCGCAGCGTTGCGTGGACAGGCAGTCGGCTCCGTCGATCAGCTCGTTGAGGTCGCCGAGGGCGCTGCGGGTGCCGGAGTAGCTCCACGAAGGGCAGGGCGGCGCCAGTGCCGCGCCGGTCACGTGGGTGAACTTGGCCGGGTTCAGCTTGCGCACGTCGGCGTGGGTGCGGGCGAACCCGGCTGCGCGTCCGGTCGCGACGGCGTCCTTGTCGAGGTCGTAGCCGCCGATGAGGTGGTCCAGGCCGAGAATGCGGGCGCCGACTTCCATGCCGCCTGGACCACTGAACGGGGCGAAGATCGGCCGGGTCGGGTCTGGGTCCGGCGTAGCGTCGAAGAGCATCTGCTCGATGCCGTTGAGGGTGGGGTAGGCCAGCGGCCGTGCTCGGCATTCCCAGTGGTGGCCGGTGCCGTCGGGGTAGGCGCAGCCGTCGCAGACGTTCAGGCCGCGGCCGCGCAGCAGATGCGTGATGGCGTCCTGGTGGCGGTCAGCTTCGTCGGCTGCGCGCTGGAAGGTGGTGTTACCGGTGCTCCACAGGTCCTCGTAAGCGGCGTATTCGGCGGCTGACTGCGCCACGAACAGGGCGATCAGCTCGTCGGTGGTGTGGTGCTGGTACGTGATGGTGGCCAGGAGGGCGATGGCGGAAGGGGTGGTGTACGGCATGGCGAGACGCAGGCTCCGTGTAACGGGGGTGGGGGAAATGGGCTCGGCCCGGCCTTCGAGGTCGAAGGCCGGGCCGAGGTGGCCGGGGAGGCGCGGGGAGGGCTACCAGTCGTCGCGCGGGCGCTCCACAGTGAGGAGGTTGGCGCGGGTCTGGCTCAGCCTCGAACGGAGGTCAGCGCCGATGTAGTCGAAGGTTTCAGCGCCGTCCCAGTCGATGGCGCCGCTCGGTGGTGTCGCCGATATACGGCGGGTACAAGACCCGGGCGATGAGCGCTGGGTCAAGCAGCGCATCCAGACCCGGTGTATCGAGCCGTTGCGGGGGAGAGCACGGGTGTCGTACTCGATGGCCTTGTCCATGGAGACGATGCCGTCGGGGTTGGCGTGGGCTTCAAGCAGCCGTCGTCCGGGGCCGCGCAGGCTGACCGCGTATCGGTAGTCGCTGGTGTCGAGGTGGGCGTGCCGGTCAGCGAGCCAGTAGACCGCGGTGAAGGCGGAGTTGACCACCTCCATGTGGCCCTGGTCTGGGTAGATGTCGTTATCGATGCGTCGTGAGATCACAGGGGTCCGTTCGCTGAGGGAGAGGCAGCCAGCTCCCAAAGCTTCCGCCGCGCAGAAAAAACAATACAGGATAGTTAATTACGAAAGCGAGTTGCCGCTCTGGCGGGAAGCTGGGGGTCGCAAGCCCAGGGGGCGTGCGACCCGGGGCGGTCAGCGCTTCGGCTTGGATCTTTCGGCCAGGTTGGCGATGTCGGCCGCGGCTTGGCGGATCGTGTCCGCCAGGGCGCTGTGGCGGTGTCGCGAATCCGAGATGACCGGCGTGCCCTCTTGAAGGCTTTCCCTTAGGAGCGCCTGCAGCTTCGGAATGGAAGCCACGGTGTCGATGCTGGCCAGGTTTAGGCCGGCATCGAGCGAGAAGTGACCCGCTGGAGCGACACGCTCCGCCGGGTCGCCCTGTTCGCGGCGGCGCCGCACATCGATTTCCGCGACTCCTTGCCGGACGACGCCACGCTCGCCGGCCCTCACCCTGGCGTCGCCCGCGTCGGCCCCCGACGGCACAGCAGCCCGCGGGTGATCCTCTTCCGATCCGTCCGTGGAGGCAGCGGCACCACTAACCTCGTCTTCCAGGTCTCCGCCGCCCTGGCCGCGGACGGCTGGAGGGTCGTGTGCGTGGATGCGTCCGACGCAGCCCTGGCCACCGCCCTCACCGGCGATGATCGCCCCACCGGGATGGGCACGCATCGGGCCCGCGACGTCGTCGGTGCTGGCGTGCAGGTCGTTGTCACCGGCACCAGCCGTCTCCGACACCTCCTGCGCGGCCAGTTGGACACCGACTACGTCCTCGTCGACGCCGGCTCGGTGTTCACGGCGGGCCTGGAGGACCTCGACGGCGTCGACCTGGAGGTGCTGGTTACCCCGCAGCCGTACCTGGCGGAACGCTCCACTTTGCGAACTCCGGCGGGCGAACTGTACGCGACCGCAAGCAGCGCCGTGACGAGCTATCTCGACGCCTACGAGGACACCGTCGGCGCCTTGAAGGACGGCAACTTGGACGAGAAGGAGGAGGCCATCGCCGCCGCCGACGCTTGCATGGAGGCCGAATATGGCGCAGCCTGGGGTGAGCACCGGCGCACCTGGGCCGGATACCAGCGCTGGAGCTCGCTGACGACCCCGACGGGCGGAACCTCGGTGGTGCTCATGGCCACCTGCTCCACAGGGTGCAGGTTGCTGCGCTGCCACAACGGCTCCACGCCAGCGGGCAGCGAGTCCTCCCAGCGCTGCAGGTGCTGCCGCCAGTCGCGGCCTGGCTCGATCGTCACGCGGCCGTCGAGGCCGAGCCGTTCGATCACGTGGCGGCGTTCGCGCCGACGGCTACGGAGACCCGGCACGCCGGTGAGAGTTCCGTCAGGCATGAGCGCCGGCAGCAGGCGGGCCAGTGGTGGAAGCCCCCCGGCGTCGTTCACCCGCACGGTGATGTTCTGCTCTTCGGGGCTGACCTCGTAGATGCCGTACAGGGTGCCTTCTGCGGTTGGCGACCACGCGCCGATGCTGGTGGCCAACGCACGCAGCAGGCATGCCTCCAGTTCGGCCTGGGCAGGAGCAGCCGATGGGATGATCTCGTCCCTGTAGCGCTGCTTTTGAACACCGGCGAGGGCACGGGAGTGCGTTTCGCCTGTATACAGGACGCGGATGCGAGCCAGGCGCGTGTGCTTGGTGCGGCTCAAGGTGTCACTCCTCACGACCCGCTGCCTCGGCTTCAGCGCGTCGAAGGTTCACCTGTGCGCGCGTCGTTCAACCTTCGGGTGAGCCGGGCTCCTTCTGCGTCGTGTGCGCGTCACCTGTTGCCGAGGTGGTGATGCTGGACGCGGGCCGCCGATCAGCCGTGCTCATGATAACGCCAGGCCTGCCAGGCCTGCCAGGGCGACAGGCGTGGTGACCCAACGGCGGTTTCAGGCCGATGTTCTACCGGACGTCGTCGCCGTGCCCGGTGCCGCAGGCAGCGTCAGAGATCACGCAAACGTCAGCCTTCCGCGATTCTGCCGGCTTCCAGCAGCCACTCCCTGTATCGCCTTAGCGCGTTGCGATCTCTGGGTCCGCTGGCTGTGCGTTCGACCAGCCAGCGCTTGGCTGACGCATCCAGGGGATCGATGTCGTCTCTGACGAACTGAAGAACGACCCACGCCAGCCGATCGGCAGGCCCAAGGAGCGCGTGCCGAGGAAAATATTTGTTCGCGGTCTTCTCGCCGGGTATATGCCGAAATGTCACAACCCTGCGGCGCGACTGGTCTTTCAGGCCGACGACGCTTTCGCGATGAAGACAGCCTAGGGGGACGCGCCGTATCGCCACGCCCGATCGAAGACGTTGAGCGATGTCAACGGCCACTTTGCTGTCCGACAGCGCGGTCACTTGGCTGTCTGCAGGACATCCTCCTAGCCCGCGCTGGAGGGCTTCCAGCTCAACGGACAATGCGCTGGTGTGCTCGGCTCGATACCAGCCGAATCGGGCAGAACCATCCGCGTGAACTGCGGCCCACACTCCCACGCTGGGCTCGGCCTCGCTATCCCGGGCGCCGTCTGTTGCGATGACATCGGCGGGTCCGTCAAATCCTAGAAGTTGTAGCTCGTAGGGCCCATGGGACGACAGGATGGGAATCCAGCCACCCTCATCCTTAGTGACGGCACCTGGTTGCTGCGTGAACGATGTGTGCCCGCCGTCGTCGATGTGGCGTTGTAGTTCGGCCAAGTGCTCGGCGGAGATGGGCTGGTCGCTCAACTGATCTCCTCGACCGATTTCGCCTTGAGGGTCTTCACTTCACTTGTCTTCCCGAGCCCATAGCGTTCGTTCGGCTTGTCGCTGTTGGGGAGGCTCTCTGGATGGAAGGGAGGGAGGCCGACGCACTGCGGGCTTAGCACGGGCCAGCAACATTATGCGGCTGCTCGGCGGTAGTCGTCCGCTTGCCGGTGATAGTGCACCCGTCGTTATACCCTCCGGCCTCGCCTGGATCCGGTCGCCGGGCTCAGGGCGCTGTTCAGGGGGCTACGGCGCGGCTGGCCGCTCGATGCTTTACGGGCTGAGGTCTACCAGTCGCCGTCGGCGTGGTCGGAGCTCTGATGTTCGAGGTCGGTGTCCCACACGTGCGCAGACAGTTCCCACGGCAGCGCGAGCTTGCCGTCGCGGACGGTTTCTTCGGCGTGGGTGCGCGCTGGGGCGCTGGCACCCCAGTCGATGGCGCCGGTGGAAAGCACAGGCGCGCCGTACAGTGCGGGCCTGCCGTCGGGGTCGAGGTGCGGCCAGCACCAGGCGACGTGCTGAACGTGGGGGAGGAGGGCCAGGCGGTTGCGCCACCAGGGCGCGTCCGGCTTGGCGAGGTGCCTTTCCAGGGGCCGCTTTGCGAGGTCTGCGATGTATGGCGGGAGCAGCACCTTTCGTATCGTGGCGGGGTCATGGAGGGTGGCGAACGCTTGGGCGGCGGCCTCGTCGTGGTCGTCTGGGCGGACGTACTCGGTGACCTCATCGAAGGTGACGATCCCGTCGACGGCGGCGGCCTTCAGGAGGTGCTGGCCGGGCCCTTCAAGGGCGACGGTGTAGCTGGTGTCCGTCAGGTGCACTCGGGCGTGCCGGTCGCGTAGCCAGTAGACGGCGTCGTAGGAGGGGGAGAGGACGACCATGTGGCCGTGTGCCGGGTAGTCCTCCATGTCGAGGGGGCGTGTGGTCATGGGTTTCCGTTCCGGGAGAGGGGCGGGGTCCACGGTGGAACTGTACGCGGTTGACACATGGAAAGAGTACATGAAGGTTATCTTCGGATGTTTCATGCGCTTTGAGGGAGGCTGCTGCGGGCTCTGCGCCCGCGGCGTGGCGCGTTCCGCCTTGTTGGGCCAGCAGGTGCGCCGGCGTTGACCCTCCGGGTCACGGCAGCTGACGGTTTGGCCCGTTACTCTCGGTAGAGCGGCGAACATGGCGCACGCTTGGGTCGGTGTACGGCAGACCGCTGAGTCCGGATGGTGCCGACCGGGCACGACGTCACGGTGAGCGTCGGGTGCTACTGCGCCATGTGGCTGGCTCGCTGAGGATCGCGGTCAGCGGCAGGGGGTCATCCGAGACGCTGATGGACAGCTCGCCCGTGAAGCGGCCATCCATGCTGGTCGACGTGGCACGCCATTGGCCGACCAGATTGGACGGGGCAGGTGCCTGGACGACCAAGACGATGGGATCCAGACGAACACGCTCATGGGGGCGTAGATGCTCGGCCGGGAAAGTGATCGTGGTGGACCCGCTGTTGACGATCTGCGGTCGGGACATGTCCAGCCCGCTCTGCATGAACCCGTAAGTCGGGCGCAGTGTGCCGAGACCGGGTAGGGCGGCGGAAAGGATCGGGACCTTTTGGGGGCCGTACGGTCGGGGCGGCCGGGGCAGTCGCAGGAAGCGTTCATTGGCCTCTTGGGCGTGGGCCGGGCGGGGTTCAACAGCGCGGACGTCTCCCGGAATGTAGAGCTCCACCTCTACTCCGGCGAGGTTGGTCGGCAGAGCGTTGGCCAGTTCGAGCTCGACGGGGACGATGTGCGAGGCTGCGCCGGGCATCACGAGGTCGGGCCAGCATGCCGAGCACTGCTGCAGGTACTCCTCCACCTCGTGGCGATACTCATCAGGTGTCCGAGTCTCGGGCTTGGTGCGGAGCGCCTGATTCAGCGCCTGGTTCAGCGTCTTGCCGACGTTTGCCAGCTCGGCATGCGCCGTAGAAACATATGTTCTGATCTTGGGGGTGGCTGGCTCCGGTTGCTCCCAGGCGAGGAGCGAGGCCATGGCGTCGCGACGTCTGGCGGCGAGCCACCGCTCAGCGGCGTCCTCCCCGGTGTCGACCGGACGTACGGGTGTGCCCTCCAGCACACGGAGGTCGACCTTGACTTCCTGGGCACCTCGCCGGAACCGCCCGCCCAAGGCTTCAACCTCGTGGCTCTTTGGCGGACGTGTAGCGCCGTTCACCCGGACGAAGATCGCCCCGTCGGGGACGCCGTCGAACTCCTTGCACATGCAGAAGATCCGGTCGCCCCATCGAGGAGCGTCGACCTCGACGATGAGTACTTGCGCAGTCTGACCGGCACGCGTGAGCGTGACATAGGTCGGCCGCCAACGAGGTCCCCGCTTGCCCAGGTACGGGGTCAGCCCTTGATCCAGGTCGACCACATCGATCGGGGTGACGCCGGGCAAATGTCCCGGTGAGACGCCCACCACCAGGTAGGCTCGCCCTTCGGTGTAACTGGCCGCCACGTCGGGCATGCGGTTGGCGAAGCCGACGATCGCACGAGCGATGTGATGGCAGCCGTGTTTGCTCCGCAGATCCAGGGTGGACTTCCACTCCAGCCATGTGCTCTCGTCGGCCGCACTGGCGTCGAACACCGCGTCGGCCAGGGCCACGAATTCAGCTGGCCGGACCGGGGCCGTGCGGATGTCGAAGTTCAACGCCATGCTGTCCTCGCTTCGTGCGGTTCGAGGATCAGCATGCCCTACAAGACCGACAAGCCGCGCACGGTCTGAACACGGCTGAATCGTCTGCCGACGCTACCGTGTCAGCCACATCTTGATCAGCTCTGTCGGCGGGGGAACCAGTTCGTGCGGTGCGATCGCTTCGGCGATGACCTTGGCGAGCTGGTCGACGGTCGTCACGACGTGGCCGGGCGGGGTGATCCAGATCCGTGGAGCGGCGTCGCGATCGTCGGTGTTGCGGTACAGCTGGGCATACAGGTGTCCGAGGCCTTCCTCATACCCCCAGGTGCTGTATTGCTCCCAGCCCGGCATCGTGAATGCCCGGATCCCGTCGCCACCTGCCTGGCCGGAAGGGGGCACGGCGGTCTTCGGCCTGGTGTACGAGGGGCCGTAAACGATCTCCCAGACGCCATCGCTGTGCTCGAGCACGTCCATCGGGACGGCGGCCTTCAACTCGCGTAGCACGCTGCGGAACCGTTGAGCCCCCAGTCCAGCTTCGGCCGCGAGAGCTGGGATGTCACTGTCGTGGAGGTCCATCCCTATCACCCCGGGCTCGTCCCCGTCCCAAGCCGATGCTGGTGTGCGGTGGGCCAATGCCAGGAGCACCCGACGGGCGTCGAAATCGGCAAGAGAAAGCCCCTGTACGTACCTGACGGCGTGCCTATTCACGGCCTTGCCCTTCGCTCGTTGCACCAGTCAGCTGATCGTTTGCGGTGACGCTCGGACGGTCAGCGGAGGCGTGGAGGGCGGCGTCACATGCCGTCCTCGTTCGGGTCCTCCACCGTGAGCACGAGCATCGCCGGACCGTCACTCGCCTGCAGCCGATACCGGCCCGGCGAGACCTCGTTGCCATCGATGAGGAACTGGCCGTCAGCGGTGAACTCGATGCCCTCCAGCACGGTCAGAACCGGCGGCTCGTCGTCTGCTGCCATGCCCGCAGTGTGGCCTCTGGCAGGGGCGGTTGCCTCCGATTCCGCAGAATCCCGCAACTCGGCTCTGCACCGCAGGCCGCCGGGCCACACCCCCGATCAGGGCGCTGGGTTACGGGGTCAGGGCTGACTGTGCCTTCTTTCGCGCGTCGGCCGTGAGGGCGCGAAGGTGCTCGGCGAGTCGATCGGCGTCGTCGAGGCCCATGGCGGACTGGACGTTCGTCCAGTTGATGATCACGCGGTCGTTGCGGAACTGGGCGTCGCCGCGGAGTGCCGGCGGTGCGCTGGTGCTGCTTCTACGCCACGTGGAATGGACGAGCGCATAGGCGAGGCCGAGGGACCAGCCGACGAGCACCGCGGTCATGAGGGCGAGCGCGTTGCGAGGCCAGAGGTGAGCGGCCCAGGTCAGGGGGAGGAACGTGGCGGCCACCCCCAGGTAGACCCTGATGAAGTGGTCGAAGGCGCGCGAGTTCAGCATATGGATCTCCCGAAGGGGCTGCAGGGGTGTGGTTCGGCTGGCGGCCCGGGTGGGCGGCGCCGGGTCGGTTTTGGTGGCGGTCATGACGTCGACGTGACCGTCCACGTGCGGCCGCACCGATCGCAGAGCATGGCGACCGGCTCATGCGACAGCATTCCGTCGAGGATCATCGTCGTGTTGTGTCCGCTGGCGCGGCACTCGCGCCGGGCCAGTTCGGCCGCGGCCGACTCCAGTGTCCAGAGCTGTTCACCCATGTCCCACCTGCTCGCAGGCGCACGCCGAGGAGAGTCGCGCGGGATGGTCGTGGGTCCGTTCGGCGATCATGGCGGCGAGCTGTCTGTGGGAGGTGGCCGGTGCGGCGATCTTCCAGAAGCCAGGCACCGTGATGGCGGCGACAAGTTCACCGGCGCCGCCGTCGCACGCTGCAACGACGCGTGTGCATGGGTGCGAGGCGGCTGTCATGTGCTCCTGCAGCAGCCAGCCGGGTAACCAGCGTGTCTGGTAGCCGTCCTCGGAGTCGTTCACGAATACGAGCTGGCAGCCAGGCTGAGCGGGGAAGAAGCCGATGGTGTGCCAGCGGGGCGGCTGTTCATCGTCAGGCATGTCCGCTCCAGGTCGTTTCCGGTTTGGCGGGTGGGAGCGAAGCGGCGTGTGGAAATGCTCGCTTGGCGCGCCGGGCGGGGCCGAGGGCCGCCAGGTAGGGGACCGGCATTTGCCCGACCGTGATCGGGTCGGGGTGGCCTTCGAGGACGCTGATGGCGCGGCTGATGCCGTCGTGGTTGCTGTCGAACGTCTCGCCGAGCAGCACGGCGATGACTTTGGCCTCGTGTACGTCGCGCAGACCGCCGACCGCGACGTGCTCGGCGGGTGGAGGAACGGCGCCAGTGGCCCGCCCTTGTTGGACGAGCGCGGCCAGGAACCGTTGCGCGAGCTCGCCCGCGGTGAATGGTGCCTGGCCGTGCCACTTGCGGTTGTCCCAGCCGGTTCCGTGGCTGTTGGGCTGGTACGGCAGCGTCCCGTGGTCGTGGACGGCTTGCCATGTGCGCGGGCCTGTCTTCGTCACGGCCACGAAGGGGGCGTAGCGGGAGCGGCATTGCCGCCAGTGGTCGTGGTTGTGCTCGATCGTCACGCACACCTGCAACGCATTGTCGATCTCGGCGGCGCTCCATCCGCCGCGCTGGCACTTCTCCCACCAGGGGCGCCGGTCCGCGTCCAGGTGGATGGGCACGTCGGCGAGGACACCGTGCCACTGGCCGCGGCACCGGCATTGGCATTCGCTGTCGGTGTGAGGACCGGCTGCGATGAGGCACGCTGCCGTGCACTGGCCGCCGCTGATCAACTCGGAAGCGGGGATGGCCGACGGCGTCTCTATGCGACGGTTCCGGGCTGCGTGCGTGCTCTCATCCATGGTCATCGCTTTGGCCGGCTTCGATCCGGCCAACCCTTCGCCTCCAGAGTTCAACCGGCATTTGACGGCACATGTTGTGGATCCAGTGTCTTATAGCCCCGAGAACGTCATTGTGGCGGTGATGCTCATGGTGTCTCTGCTGCGGGAGGTCGAGGCGTCGGGCTGGTGACGAGCCCGCTGTTGGTTTCGCGGTTTGGACTGCGAGTATGAGAATCCCGACGATCGTGACGGCTCCCCCGAGCATGGCGCCGACGGTGAGCACATTGCCGAGCCAGATCACGCCGATGGCGGCGCCCAGCACGGGGATCAGGTTGAGGATGATGCCCGCCTCCGCGATGGGAACATGACGTACAGCGTGGTTGAAGGCCAGGCAAGAGGCGGCCAAGAGGAGGCCGCCGACGAGGGCAAGGGGCCAGGACGTGGGCGTGGCGGAGCCGACAAGAGTCACGATCGTGTCGGATCCGGTCTGGGCTTGGGTGATGGCGAAGGCGACCAGCCAGAGCAGGCCGAAGGTGAACTGCCAGGCCGTGGCGACGGCCACTTGAACGTGCAGTAGCGCCGCGACGGGCATCTGTTTGGTGATGGCCAACGAAGTGGTTGGCGTATACGCCGCCCAGCACCCGGCCGCCAGGTACAGCAGCGTGCGGGGACCGATCCCCGCCGACCCGCGCGCCGTCACGTCGTGGGTGAGGCTCACCTGCTCACCGCCGGCTCTCGGGCGGCCTCGGGGTACAGGCCGGCCGCCAGCTGGGCCAGCTCAACACGGCGCCCGGCCGCGTCGAGCGCCGCGTGGCCGGGGTCGTGCGTGTACAGGTTCTGCCGGATCGCACCGGTGGGGTCGCGCACCCAGGTGCGGCCCAGCGGATAAGAGCCGACCAAGGACAGGGTGCCCGCGGGCGCGACGTCGGCGAGCAGCGGACCCAGCTGATGGGCATGCCTTTGGATCTTGAACTCTTGGATGTTGTCGACCGCGACGGCCAGACGCGGCGCGTCCGGAGTACTGAGTCCTGCGCGCAGCTGAGCCGCGGCGTAGCTGAGATCGGCCAACGCGGCTGCGGTGGCCGGTCGCGTCGCCTCGATGAGGCGCCGCCAGAGCCGGTTCTGCTTGCCGGCGACGGTGACCAGCTCCTGCGCAGGGGGTACGCGTCCGTGGGCCAGGGCTTCGCGCAGGTGCGTGCCGACCGCCTCCAACTCGTTCGAGAACCTCACCTCGATCGAGCGGCCCGCCTGCGTGGCGCCGTAAGCGGAGCGCCAGCGCTGCGCCATCAGGCGTGTCAGTCGCTCGCACCGGTCGGTGACGGCGTCAGCGTCACACCAGCGCAGCAGCAGCTCCACCGGGATGTGCCCGCGCTGGCTGTCATCCAGCAGGTGCAGCATGGTGGCCACCTCGGGCACGTCGATGAGCTGGGTGACCTCGACTTCAGCGGGGATGCCTGCGGCTAGGCCCGCGCCCACGCTCGCGAGCCGCAGGCTGGTGTCGTGCTCGTACAAGGTGAGGGCCGGGTCGATCTCCAAGTCGATGGCCGGTTCGTTCAGCGGTTGGCGGCGCAGGTCGGCGATCGGTACGCGCCGGCCGCTTTTGAGGACCAGACGCGCCGCCTGCGCGCTGAACGGGCACGAGCCTGAGATGAGCGTGACTGCCTGTTGGTCGCGTACGCGCCCCGGCGGCGGGCTGCCCGCGCTGAACAGATGATGGAAGCTGCCCTTCAACTGCATCCCGCTGTGGATGGTGATCTGGTCGTGGCCGGGCCGGGTGTCTTGCGCGCTGATCGCGTCGGCTGGCGGCGGGGGTGGCTGGTTCCACAGGTAGCCGACGATCTGGCGCATCCGGTCGGCGGCGCGGGCGACGGGTTTGCGCATGGCCGCTGGGGCGCTGTCGTGCGGCAGGTGCCACCAGCCGCGGGTCAGGTGGCGCGGACGGTCGAAGGGGATCAGTTCGACGCTGCTCACACGCGGCTTCGCGTCGCGCCTGTCGTGGTGGAGCAGGTGAAGGAGTCCCGCGTTGGCGGCCACGTTCGCACTCCTGGCGGGCGTGGTGACGGTCGACGCGGCGGGGCGCTGGCGGGGTGACGGGTCAGACACAGAGGTAGTCCCTCAGCTCGGATAGGGCGCAAAGGCGCGCAACGGCAGCTCGTTCCGGTGACAGGTCAAGGGGTTTCGGTCACCGGCGCAGCCGCTCGGCGATTTCCACAGCCCAGTAGGTGACGACGCGGCTGGCCCCGGCTCGCCGGATGGCGGTGAGGCTTTCGGTGATGGCGCGCTCGCGCGGCAGCCAGCCACGCTCGGCGGCGGCCTCGATCGCCGCGTATTCGCCGCTGGTCTGGTAGGCGGCCACCGGTACCTGAACTCGATCGGCGATCTGCCGGATGATGTCCAGGTAGTGGCCGGCCGGTTTGACCATGACTAGGTCGGCGCCTTCGGCGATGTCCAGAGCCACTTCGCGCCACGCCTCGGACGCGGACCCGGCCGGGTCCTGCTGGTGGGTCGAGCGGTCGTCGGCCAGGCGGGACTCCGCGGCGTCGCGGAAGGGGCCGTAGAAGGCGGAGGCGTACGTGGCCGCATGCGCCAAGATCGGCATTTGGGGGTGGCCGGCCTCATCCAGGGCGGCGCGGATGGCGGCGACCTGGCCGTCCATCATCCCGCTGGGCGCCACCATGTGGGCGCCCGCGTCGGCCTGGGCGACGGCGACGTGGGCGTAGGCCTGCAGGGTGGCGTCGTTGTCGACGTCGCCGTCGGCTCCCAGCAGCCCGACATGGCCGTGGTCGGTGTACTCGTCCAGGTTGACGTCGCCGATCACGACCAGGGCATCGCCCACTTCGTCGGCGACATCGGATAAGGCGAGTTGCGCGATGCCGTCCGGATCCCATGCCCGGTGTCCGGTGGGGTCCGTGACGGCGGGAATGCCGAAGATCATGATCCCGCCGACGCCCGCTTCGGCGGCCTGCGCGGCGGCCTTGCGCAGGCTGTCGCGCGTGTGGTGCATGAGGCGTGGCATGGACGTGATCGGCCGGGGTTCGGCGGCGTTCTCGCGGACGAACAGCGGCTGGATGAGGTCGCTGGGCCGCAGGCAAGTGTCGGCCAGCATGGCGCGCAGGGCAGTGGTGCGCCGCAGGCGGCGCGGCCGCTCGATGGGAAAGCTCACAGTTGACCTCCAACGATCGGGGCGGCAAGGAGTTGTTCGGCGTGCTCGAACGCGGCGGCGGGCGGCTCGCCGCCGCCAGTAGCCCGACTTGCTGCGCGCCGCGACACCGAGCGCGCGCAGGTGGCACAGGTGCTCGGCCGTTTTGATGGCCAGCCCGCCGGGATCGGCCACGCGGTTGTCGTGGCGGTCACGACGTCATCAGCCTCAGGCCGCCGTACACCGCCGGGTGGCGGCTCATACTGGCGTGGCGCTCGTCCAGCGCCCCAGCGAGCGGTTCCACGCTGATCAGCGTGACCGGTACGCCAGCGCGGCCCGCTTGGGCGCACAGGTCGCACACAGCGTCAGCGTCGCCGGCCGCTGCCGCGGCGCGGTGCAGCTGGCACATCAGGACCGGGGCACGGTCGCAGCCATCCGCGCACGTAAGAGTGGCACGCCACCAGGCGCCGAACGTGCACCGTGACACCGCCGAGAGGATCCGCACCTGCACCTGGCAGCGGGCTCCATCAGCGACCGCGGCTCGTTGCGCGATCTCCCCCTCCTCGGCGTAGCGGGCCTCGATGAACGCCGCCTCGAACGCGCCCCGCGAGCTCGGGCGCGCCGGCACGTAATGCACGCTCGAGCGGCCGCAGCCGCACGTACCCGGGCACCCGGGGATCGCACGCGCCCAGCCGGGCGCCACATCGGCGATGCTGTCGATGACCACCAGGTCGTCGTCGGCCGCGTACGCGACAGCCGCATGATGCAGTTCGGTCGGCACGGTGCCGCGCACCAGCAGGAAAGGGCCGTTGCCGCTTTCCAGGAGCACCACCTCGCCGGTGCGGGCCCGCTGGCTCCCGTCCACGTACACGGCCCTCCACGTGGGATGGCATGGCGCGACGAGCCGCGGCTGCTCGTCGAAGCGCACCCGAAGGCGAGCGTCGCGGAAGCCGACGATGCGGCCGGGCCGCCCATCGACGACAACGCGGTCGCCGCGATAGGCGGGTACGCCGTAGTACAGGCGGACGTACTCGGCTGCGCCGCCTTTCCAGCGGTCCAGCCGGTTCACCTCGCCGCCTCGTCGTGCGCGATGCCAGGGGAGGGCGGAGAGTTGTGGGCGCTCGTCCGTTCCCGCCCGCACCCGCCGCATTCGCGGTTCGCTCGCTGCGGCGGCGGCACCTCGTCGTAGACGCCGGGCTGCGCTCGCCACAGGATCGGCTCCCAAGTGTTCAGCCAGCGCCGCCATGCCCGCTTCTGCTTGGCGTAACGGGCTACCCACCAGCAGCAGATGAGCAGGTCGCCGCGGCTGATGCCGTACTCGTCGTAGAGCACCTCGGGCCGCTCGGCCGCCAGGTACGCGCTGACGGAGACGGAGACGCCGCTGGCTTCGATGGTCGGTTTGCCGAAGTTCGCCGCGGGGTCTGCGACGATGCGCGGCCGGTTCATTTCCTCCGCGGCCGGCGTCTGCCTGGCGATCACCGGCCCCCCTCTTCCATTTCCTCGCCGGTGCGGGGAGACAGCCCGGCCAACTCGTCGATGGTGACGCCCAGCGCGGGCGCCAGCCGTACCAGCGCCGGCAGCGTCGGGTACATGCGCCCCTCCTCCAGGCGCCACAGCCGCGCCTCGTCGAGGCCGGCGGCCGCGGACGCCTCCGCTTCGGAGAGGCCGGCGCGTTCGCGGGCTGCCCTGATGCGGGCTCCCACGGCGAACGTCGTCAGCTTCACCGAACACCTGCCGTCAGCGGCAGCCAGCATGCTGGCCAGTTGGTGGCGCGCACCGGCGTCCAGGTGAGTGCGCAGCACCGCGGCGATCGCTGGAAGCGGCGGCATCCCCTGGGGACCGAACAGGTCACTGGCGGCCGGCTCAGCGGTGATCTCCTGGTGGCGGACAGCGTAAAAGTACTCCCACTCCGGGTGACAGAACCCGGGCGCGTCAGGATGGACCCGGCATCGCTGCACCAGGTACCTGCTGGCGGTCTCACCCTCCAGCGGCCCATACACGCGCACCGCGCGCCCGCCGATGAGCACCGTGGCGTACCCAGCTTCCTGGCCGTGCTCCCATACGCGGTTGTTGCAGCGGAGGTTCTTCTTCGTGCGGCCGGTGCACTGGCCGCCCTCCAGGTCGGGAAACACATATAGCCGCTCGACGTCGCCGGCGGAGATCAAGATGGGCATGTTTCGCATATCAGGTCCTTCTTCAACGGGGGGTGTCGCGGGGGTGGGGTCCGCGGCCAAAGTCATCCCGTCACATCCAGGTCTCGTTCGCCGCCGCCGTCTTCATCGTCGAGGGCACCTTCCAGGCGGAGCTCCCGCGCCTGCACGACCCGGGGGCCGTGCAGGTGCCGCTTGGGCATCTCCACGCCGTCGCGGTTCACGCACAGCGCACCGTCGTCGGCGCCGCACAGCCGTACCGGGCACATGATCTTCAACGCGTCGTCGAGTTCCCGGTCGCGCGAGGTGGCCGACTTCGGCCGCAACGCGGCCCGCGCCGCTTCGATCGCCGCCGACTTCACCGGTCGTTCCGATTCCTGCGGAGTCGACAGGAAGTCGGGCGTGACCGGGTTCGGCTCACGTGGCGGCCGAAACGCCAGCACTTCGCCCACGGGAGGTGCCGTAGGCGTCACTGCGGAATTCGGTCTGGCGGTGCTCACCATGGATCTCGCTTTCGCTCTGGGGTGCAACGGCACCACCACCGAACCTCCCTGTGGGTTGCTGGGCTGCGCGGCCGCCGCGCCCCCTGGGGGACGCGGCCCTCGTTCCCTGCACGCCGGGCACGTCGCGCCGCTGTCCAAGTCAGTGCCGTCCTCGCAGCGCACGTTGGCGCAGTGCTTCCGCTGCACGAGCGACACCGCGACAGCGACGGGGTCGGCGATCCGGCCGTGCGGGTTGAGCACCTTCCAGCCGTCCCAGCGGCGCTCCACGCGCGCGACAATCTCCGCCACCGTCCGCCCGTTCGCGTCGCCGATCTCCCGCGCGATCGCGCCCAGCACAACACCCTGCCGGTTGCGGCCGATGCGGCGCCGCACCTCATCTGGCAGCGCCCGGAACACCGTCAGCGCCGGCGGACCCGGCAACCCGGCAACGGTTCCTTCCACCGCAGCGGGTCGAGATGACGAATGATGATCTTCTTTCCCGGCCGGAACGGCCGCCTCCTGTGCGCCCCCACCTACAGGTAGTTCGCCTACGGCGGGAAGTGCCCCTTTTCCTTCTCTCTGCTTCTTCTCTCTTTTCTCCCTTAAGGGCCCCACGTTTGCGGTCCCCGGCCCGCCGGACCCCGGAATCTCTGGGTCCGGGGGAACCGGTCCCTCGGTTTCCAGGTCCGGGAAATCCGGTCCCTCAGCTTCCAGGTCCGGGAAATCCTCCTCCTGGAAGTCGTCGTGCTGGTCCTCGTCGTCTCCGAAGTCCTCCCAGTTGCCGAAGCCGTCGTCGGTGAGCTTCCCGTCCTTATGCCGTACGAGGAAGCTGCCGTCGGGCTGCTGTACGAGCGGCACGGGCTCCCCGTCGAACTCGGCGTTGTCGGCCACCCATTCCTCCACCGGCTCCTCGCTGATGGCGGTCCCCATGACGAACTTGCCGTTGAGCAGGCGGCGCCGCTCGAGCCGGTAGTAGCCGGCGGCGCGCAGCTGCGCCAGGGACTTCATCACCTGGCCGTTGCTGTTGGTGCGCTCCGCAGCGAGCGTCTCGCCGCGGACGCGCCATCCGCGCGGCTTGTCCAGCAGATGCACCAGGAGGCCGAGCGCGATGTAGTCGATCCCGGTGTCGCGGATCGTCGTACGAGGCACGAAGCGGCCAGGGCGCCGCCGGTGCCGCATGCCTGAGCTCAACGAGGCACCACCCGATAGCCGGTCCGGCGCAGGTTGTTGTCGTAGCGGGCTTCGGCGGTGACGAGGCCGAAGGCGATCAGCTCGTTGACGGTCGTCGTCAACCCGTCGCGCTTGTCGGTGAACGTCTCCATGAGCGAGGCGATGGTGAACCAGCCGTCCGGCAGCGTCAGTGCGTGCAGGTACACGCCATACGAGCGGGCCGACAGCCTCGGCTCGCTCGGCGGCTGCGGAATGGCGTACAGGTCGGTCACTCGTTCACCCCGAAGAACTCGTGCTCGTACGGCCGCGTCGCGCCTTCAACGACGCGCCAGTTCAGGCGGGACATCCAGGCGAGTTTCGACAGTGCGGCGCGGATCACGTCGCGACCGTCGTCGACGAGCTCGGCGACGTCGGCGAGCGGGTAGCGGATGTCCGCGTTCAGATGCGCGAGCACCGTCACCAGGCCGACTACTTTGAGGCTGTCGTCGCCCCACCGCGGGGCGACGCTGGCGCGGTAGACGTAGGTGGCGTCGTTCAGGTCGCCAGGCACCCATTCGTGCGGCCAAATGCGGCCGATCTTGCTGCTGTTGCACTGCTGGCAGGCGGGCACGACGTTGTCGGGCCCGTCGCCGCCGCCTCGGTTGGGCGGCGTGATGTAGCCGATCGTGGCGCCGTCGCGATGCCGCTCCCGCCAGAACGTGAGGGAGTCCATGCTGGCGGTGCACGGGCACTGCAGAGCCCGGTGACAGAACGTGCACGCCCAGGGGCCATCGCCGAACAGGACGTGCATGCGAATGTGGCTGGGGCCGGTGATCGCGGGCGTGGCGATCCCGGCTCGTTCCTGGCCGCGGGCAGTGTCCGATACGCTCACGGTGCCTCCCTCATCTTGCTGACCGGTGGGTGAGGTGGGGCAACCGCTCCAGGTGCTTCCAACACCGGAGCGGTCGCGGCGGCGGTTCCTCTGGGAACCGCCGTTGTCGTATGTGTGTTCGAGATCGAAATCTAGCCCGGCGTGGCCAGCCCCGGCGAATGTGCGTTCCCCCTGCGGCGGACGCGGCAGACCGAAGCAGCGGCGCCGCTCCGCGTCGCTGCCGCTGATGGCCACGTTCACGCCGGGATCCTGTCGGCCGCGCCGAGCACCGCGCCGGCTGTTTCCTCGTCGGCCGGCTGCTCGATGTACCGGGCGAGCGCGGCCTGGGCCGCCTCACGCAGATGACGTCCGGGACGTTCGCCGGTCCACGACACCACGAACAGGTCGTCGTCCTGGACCACCGTGATGCCGAACGGGGCGACCTCGTCTTCGGCCAGGCGGGCGGCCCGCTCGAGGGGCCCCTCATCCCCTGGGACGGGACGGTAGTGGAACCCGTCGCCGCGCCGCAGCGCGTGGACTATCGCGGCGCCGAGCATCACCTCCAGCGGCACGGCGAGCGCCTGAGCGGCCGGCGGCACAAGGGGGCGGGTGGTCAAGGTCATGCGTGAGCTCCGCAGGTACGTGTCGGGGCGGGCGAACGGGGGGCGGCTCGGACGCGCTGAAGCAGGCGGACGCCGCGCGCCTCAGTTGCGAGCCGGGCGAAGGTGTTGCGGACGTGCTGGGCGGCCTCCGGCTGGGTGAGGCCTGGCGGGCCGAGCCAGACGGCGAGCAGGCCGTCGCTCGAGCGGATGTGAACCGGCTGCGCGAAGCGGCCGCGGGTGAACCCCGCGGCGCGTCGCAGCGCGCGTCGCTGGCCGTCGCTGGCGTACGTGGTGACGTAGGCGCCACGGGCGCGCAGGTTGCGTTCGATTGTGGCGGCGGCCTGGTCGAGGTCCTGCGCAGGGTCGCGCGCCGGCTGGTGAACGCGCAGGCGGCGGTGACGGCCGCTCATCGCGCATCCGTGGCGGTGCTGGCGTACGGGGCGGGCTCCCAGGGCGGCTGAACCGGTCCGGGCTCAGGGTCAGGCTCGGCGAGGGAGGCGATCCACTGCTCGTGGTCGGCGTCCGGGTGCGAGCCGAAATCGGCCGCCGCGGCGGAGGCGTGGGCGCCGCGGTGCGTGCGGCGCAGCAGTGCGAACTTCATGATGGGGCTCTCTTCTCGGCGGGGACCGGGCCGCAGGATCTGAGCACATCCGTGAGTTAACGTCCAACCACCAAGATCGTTTAGCGTTTGCGCAGGTAAACGGCAAGCTGATCAGGGAATCCTGAGTGGTGAGTCAGTCGACGCTTTGGTGGCAGTCAGCGACGGGTTATCAACTCGTTGTCGAAGTCATGGAAGAGGGGGAACCCTTGAGGTCAGGTGAAGCAGTGGCCCGAGTCGCACATGCCGCCGTCGCTGTCGTCAGCGAAGGGCAGCAGGTCCACCCCGTCCGGGATCACCTTCCTCAACGGCTTGCCGAACCGCGTGAAGAACACGTGGTCCTTGCCGAGCTCGTCACGTCGCTCGTTCAGCAGGTCCTCCAGCTGCGCGGCCCGCTCGAACAACTCCGGTTCCTCCCGCCGCATGTCCTGCCAGGTGCTCGGCCGGTGATGCGGGCAGAACCAGCACGCTGAACGCGGCGGCCGAGGAAGCCCGGCGTCCGAGATGATCCGCAGGCAGTCGGTGCGCCGTAATTTCAGATCCAGCAGCGGGTAGACGATCTGCTCGTACGCCTCCACCCGGCGGGCGTTCGCGCGGTGGATCTCGTCCAAAGAGATGCCGATGCCGACGGTCGCCGGATCGTCCGCCGTCGCCCCATGCTCGCGCAGCCACTTACCTATGACCCTGATCTTGAAATCAGCCGTACAGGATCTCGTGCCGGGCGCTCCGGTGTCGCCCATCCGCACCGGGATCGGCAGCGACCGCGACCCCGGCTTCGTCAGTCGGCCATACAGCGTCTCCGTGCTGCCGTCGCGCCGCTTGCGGAACACGGTGCGCAAGTCGATGCCATGCCGCTTCGCGAACGGCTGCGACACCTGGCGGACATACTCCAGCGTTCCCGGGTGTTCGGAATCGTCGCCGACGTTCGCGAACAGGTAATGGCCGAATCCGCCGTCGGGGAGTCTGCCCTGAGCTTGAAGGACAAGCACAGCAGTGGACTGGACGCCACCGCCGAACGAGAACGTGCGAAGGCCCACGAAAGGCTCCTAAGAAGAAAGGGAGAAGAGGGCGTCCTGGCTGGTCACGTCACGGACCCAGCCGAGAAGAATGGGAAGGTTGCGATCGGGGCCGAAGGTGAGGAAAGTGCCGTCAGCGCTTCCGCAGCCGATCGCCTGCGCGTACCGCAACCGGGTGAGCGAGTTGACCCGCCCCATGTGCACGTGCTTGCCGCGGGCGATCGCCTCCGCGGTCAGCTCGCGCGCCGCCGCGCCGAGCTTCCAACCCGTCGAACCGCCGAGGAACAGCGCATCCAACGACGGCCACGGCACCTGCAGGTCCTCCAGGCCGTCCTGAGCGACCAGCGCGGCCCGGAACCCGGCGGCGCGGATCAGCGGCAGCATCGGCGCGGACCGCGCAAGCGTGGCCGCGGCGTCGCCCACCACGTCCGGCGCCGAAGCGAACAGGCAGTCCCTGACCCAGCGGCGCTGCCGATCCAGCCACGTCAGGTAGCCGACATCGCCCGGGTAGCCTTTGCCGAAACAGCCGTTGTCGGCCGCCCACACCGCGCCCGGCACATGCCGGTTGCCCTGCGCTGGCGTCGCCAGCAGCCCGATCTGCCGCGCTGCCATGGCCGCCCGTGCGCCCACGGTCGGGTTGGCTAAGTACCACACGGTCCGCTGGCGCGTCCGGCCCGCTCACGCGTCCCCGACGATCACACGGCCAGCACGCCTCCACGCGAGCACCGCGCTCACCACAAGCGCGGGCACGACCGTCAGCCACGCCTTGCCGATCAGTTGCCCCGGCAACGACGGGCCCACAGGGAACCCCGCCAGATACAGGAACAGAACCGAGTCGATGGCGACGCCGACAAGGCCGGACACGATGACGGCTCGCGTCCACCCCCGCCGGCGCAGCAGCGTGTACACCCCCATATCCGCCAACTCCGACACCGCGAACGCCACCATCGACGCCAGCGCCAGCGACCACGACGCCAACAGCGCCGACAGGCCCGCGCCGACCAGCACCGCGCAGACGGCAGCGCGCCGGTCGACCGCGTCCTGCAGCACGTCACGCAGCAGCAGCGTCAGCCCGGCCATGTACGTGCCGGCGGTCGCCATGAAGCCGAACCCGACGGCCACCATGCCGAACCGGTCGGTGAGCAGGTTCGCCGACACCAGCGCGGCCACGTACGCCGCGAACACGACCGGGCCGATCAGGTCCGTTGCGGGCCTACCTAGGCGATGGTCGTCGCCGGATGCGTCAGGCGGCCGAACCGGATGAGAGACATGCACGAAAGAGCCCCCTTCTCGTGCCAGATGAGAGAAGCGGGCGAAGCGAATCGAAGCGGCGACCTAAGGTCCAGCCGCACGGCATGCTCGACAAGCGCCAGGTCATGAGCACGGCACGCCAGGCGGCACGAACAGCCCGCGTGAGCGAGGAGGCGACCTCTTGCTGACCTGCGTCCGCCATGTCCGCCGCGGAGGAGCGGACACACAGCGGACAGGCAGCCTCTTGGCACCGGCGTAAGAGGCGGCAACGCTATTGCCGAGCCGAGACGCAGCATCCAGCAGGGCAGCAGCCCCAACACTCAAAAGGGGAAGAAAACGGCAGGCCACATGCCGATGCCCAGGTGAACGTCTCGGCCGCCGCCCTGCAACATGGGCGGCGGCCGAGAACACCCAGCCCCGCACTTCCGCAGCACTCACCCAAGCCTTACGGGAGGGCGGGGCTTCCACCAAGGCGAGCTCGCCCGGGTTCGCCACCGCGTTCCCGGACCGCCCAGACCCGCCTCCGCTCCTTGGAGACTCGGGAACGGAGAGGCGGAAAGGCCCGTGAGGCTGCGGGTGCCCCCATCCGCAGCCTCACGGCCACTCGCGCCCGCAGCTGGGCCACCTCAGCTCGCGACGCTATACCGGGCTTTCCCCGATCTGGTGGCGGGCGCCGCAGGCGCCAGCCACCTTCACCCAAAGGTTGTGCTGACGACGGCGCGGCGCCCGCACGCGGCGGCGGTCACTCCTCGTACGCCATGGAGTAGCCGTTGGACCAGCCGTCCAATTCGGCGAACGCCTCCGCCGCCGTCAACCCGCGCGAGACACGGAACGACTCGAACATCTCCCACGCAGACTCGGAGGCACCCACCGCGGAGTCGGCAGAAGCCGTGCCGTCGTCGGCGAGCACGATCGCCCCCAGCACCCGAAACGAGGTGCTGCTCTTGTAGATCAGGCGCCTGCCTGCCACGGTTCGTTCACATCCTTTCAGCGGCATGTTTGACCGCCTCATCCAATCGAGCCACTACGTTATCGAGCCAGTCGGCCCGCCCCAGCTCGATGAACCGGGGACGCACCTGATTGAGCCGCTGGCGAATCTGTGTCACCTCTGCGGCCGTCAAATCGTTGCCGTTCTTCCACGTCAGTTCGTCTGTGAGCAATCGGGCGATGAACACGTTCCGCACCCACAGCAGCCGACCGCCGTCGGACGGCGGCGGCTCAAACTTGGCGTTGCCGAAGTCGATCCCGGTCACCCGGCCGTCGGCGTACTTCCAGTTGCCATCGTTGCGGTCGCTGTTGGCGATGAGCACGTCCAGCAGCGCGATCCGCCACCCGTCTACGGTTGCCGCAGCGGACGCCCGCAGCGCGTCGACCTCATCGAACGGCCGGTCCATCGCCGCCGGATCAGGGGCCTCCTGAAGGAACAGCTCGCGCTCGCTGACACGATGGACCGCCGGCACACGCGCACCGACCACCCACCCCACCAGCGCGCCCAATTCCTCGGAGTCGGCCTGGTCCCGAGCCGACCGCCACCGCGTGTCCTTCACCCGCTTGCGATAGGCCGTGCCGCCGTTGGCGAACTCCACCCGATGCACCAGCGCCGTCGCCCCCGCCGACGGCGAACCGGCGAACTTCACGCCGCTGGCCACGTCGGCCGCCAGCGTTGCCGCCGCCTCTTCATACGAGGTATCGCCCGGCGCCGGCCGCGCCGAGCCGGGCGGACGCCCGTCGGCATCCATGAAAACACGCGCCATGCTGGTGGGCTCGCCGAGGCGCGCCTGTCCCTGAAGCGTCTCCACATCGATGCTGGCCTGCGACGGAGCGCCGTTCGGGTGTACGGCGACCACGCGCCCGTACTCACCGTTGCCGAGCACCACCACGGAGCCGACGCTGATCGACCGCCCGTCCGCGTCGGCCGCTGGATGCAGCTTCCCGGTGGCCGACGCCTGGCCGGGCCCGTCCACCGGAATCCACCCGTGCCAGTACCGCTGGCCCGGCTTCGGCACCCGGCCGGCGCTTTTGGCCTCCGGCCCGGCCGTCGCCGTGAACCAGATACCGTGTCGCCGCCACTGCACAGTCCGCATGACGGTGCGGTGTAGCCGTTCTTGAAGCTAACGTCCTGGCGGGTCGCCGGCGGAGGGTGGAAGCCGTACGACTCGCGCCCCCGGGCGTTCGGCCCTCCGGGCCGCCTTAGCGTGCTCCGGCGAGGGAAAACGTCTCAACTGGCCCAGGCCAGCCCGTAACCCTTGCGGCGGGTCAGGTCCCGCCGTTCGCGAGGGTTAAGACCGCCCCACACCCCCCAGTGCTCCTTGTGGTGCAGCGCCCAGCGCAGGCACTCTTCGCGCACGGGGCAGTTAGCGCAGATCGCCTTGGCGAGGTCCTCACCAGCCAGCAGGAACACCCCGCCGTCGCCGTCGTCGGTGAGGTCGGTGTCGGCGTAGAACAGATCGGCGTCCTCGTCGTCGCATGCGCTGAAGTGCCACCAGTTTCGCCGCTGCTCCACAGGCAACTCGGTCACGACGCAGCACCGCCCTCTTCAGAGGCAACCTGTGGCCACGTCACCGCATCCGACGTGACCACCTCCGCGTCCGCACCCCATGAGCGCAGCAGCACCGCCCTGCGTTCCGCCGCCCGCTTGGACAGGAACTGGCGCGCCTTCGGCCACAGAAAGCAGCCCTGGCCGTCGATCTGGCCCATGCCATGCTCTCGTTCTTCCTCTTCCACGTCGCAGCAGTTCTCGGCCGGATCCCACACACACGGCGTCGACGTGACCCAGTTGGTGCAGTGCTTGTCGTGCCAGCCGGGAGGCCGCCAGCCGGGCTGGCCGGATCCCTCCGGGTAGGTCACGTTGAGGCGGTGGACACGCGTCGGGCGGGTCACCTCTCACTCTCCTCGTTCTCGTTCGTGGCGCCCGCGTCCACTGCGGGCAACGTCAACATGCGGCCGAACAGCGCTGCCAGAGCGCCCCGGGCGTGCGCGTCAGCCAGGACCTGCTCGGCGTCGACCGACGGCGTGAACGTCGGCGCGAGCACCGCGACGTTCACCTGCACGCCGGGCACGTTCATGAGCTCACCCGTGCGCGGGTGCACCAGCTTCAGCTCTCGCCGGGCCGCGCCGGACGACTCAGCCGCCTTGCGCAGCATCGAGAAGAACGCCGGCCGCACCCGCTGCTTGGTCTCCACCTCGGTCGCGAACCCCTCAGCGAGCGCCCACGCGGCGAACCGGTCCGGGTCGCTGATCGTGATCGACAGCCGCCGCGCCGGTAGCGACACGTCCCCGAACTTGCGACCGCCCACGTAGGCGCCCATCCGATCGCCTTCGCCCATGACCGGCCGTCCGTCCGGCCGCGTGGAGACGAGCGCTCGCTTGGTGAGCTGGTCGCGGCGGGTGATCGGCCCGTGCTTGCTGTTGAGCCAACGCATGATCCCGAACTCGTCAACCGCCTGCGACGCATCCAACGGCGCAGGCGACGCGCCCGCGCGGCCGCTCGCGTCGTCCACGTCGGCGGCCTCGCTCATGTTCCGCTCGCGGCCACGCGCACGACCGTGATCGGATACCTGTCCTCGGCCAGAACGACCAAGCGCCCGGCCTCGTCGTCCCAGCCGATCTGCCGGTCGATGGCCACCCGGTCGTCGCGGCCCGGATGCCACGGCCGGGTGACTGTCGCGCACGTCAGCCGCCGCATCAGCTGGTACAGGTTGGTGAGCGCCTCCTCCTGCGTCAGACCGTGGCCGGCAAGGTCATCCATGGCGTGAGCCGGATCATTGATGGGAAGGTCGGCGGCATCACAGCCGTCGAACTGCGCGGTGTCCACATCGGCCAGATGGACGCTCCACCTGGCGATGCCGCTGTCGAGCGGCACCGTTGCGGTGATTGTCAATGTGGTGAAGCCGGCAAGCGCGTCAGCGGCGGCCGCGACCACGGCGGCCTGGGTCGGTGCTGGCGGTGACGTCGTCATCGCTTTCTCCTTCGAGGTGGGGTGAGGCGGCGCAGCAGCGTGCACGGCGTGCTGGCCGGATAGGTGCGTTCGATGCCCTGGAAGGGGCGGTCGCCGACGTTGGAGTCCGTCAGGGCGACCATCGGCGTCCCCTCGTACGTCCACGAGCGGACGCCGATGAGGGCGACGTCGCGGGAGCCGATCACGCCGTCGCTGTCGGCGACGCGCACCTCGAAGCCGAGATGCGCGTCGGTGAGTTCCCTAACCGAGGCGGGAGGCGGTTCACCGGTGGGCGAGGTCAACTGCCGACCTCCTCGGCCCGATGCTGCTGCTGGTCGGCCTGCTCTTGCGCCCTCAGCTCCGCCATGCGCGTCTTGTACGCCTTCTCCAAGCGCACCCGATCGGCCAGGGACACCTGTCCCTGCTGGCGGGCAGAGCGCACCCGCTCGGCCACGGTCTGGAGGGCGCCGACGGTGTCGGCGGCCTCGATCCCCGCGCCCAGTTCGTCGATGACGTGCGGGTCGCTGATGGCGCGATCCTCGGCCAGCCGTGCCAGCAGCCTTCCGAACTCTTCCTCGCGGCGGTGCTCGTTGGTGACGAGCAGGCCATGAAGTGGCGCGGCCTCCTGGTACAGCTCCGACAGCCGCTCCCATGAGGTGTCCTCGTGCAGGGCTTCGGCGATGATCTCGTCTGGGCTGCGGTCCGGATGCGGCGCCACCACCATCGGCACCGCCGCAGTCGTGGTGTCCAGCCGTAGCAGGTCGAACACGAGCTGCTCGAGCGACCAATTCTCGTCCAGCGGCGGCAACGCATTTGGACGCGCGGCGACGGGGGAGTTCAGCGCGATGATCTGGGGGAAGCCGTCAGCGGTCAGACGGAGCCACAGCGTGGCGACCGACCCGAGGCCCCAGTGGGTGTCGAGGACGTATTCACGGGGGCCGCTGACGGGCTGGCCCGTTTTGTCGGTGGGGGAGACCCAGTGGCCGCGGCCCGTCATGACGACGATGCCGGGGATGCGGCGGAGAGCCGCGACGAGGGCGGCATGCACGTCGTAGGCGTCGTTGCGATGGTGTCGGCTCACCTCGATGTCGGCGTCGCGATCCTGCGCCAGCTTCGCCTGGGCGGCCTTGTTCCGCACCGAGCGCGCTCGCGCCCAGTCCGACAACAGCCGCCAGATGCCGACCATCGTGATGATGAGGACCACGGGGCGTTCGCCAGCGGCGTTGGCGTCTTCGGCGACCTGCCGGATGCCGTCCAGCGCGGCCATGATGGAACGCACGCTTCCGTCATGCACGACGACCTCGTAGTCGGCGCTGTCGACGGCCGCGTAGTCGTCCTGGCGGCCATCACCGACGTCCAGCCAGAAGGAGTGCCCAACGCGAGGACTCGCGGTGAGCTGGGCGCACGCGTGGTTGATGGCGCCTCCGTCTTCGTTGCCTCCTTCTACGAACAGCACGGGCCACGAGGGGCGGCCAGTGGGACGGCGCGTGGCGAGGCCACCGGGCCACCGCGCAGCGCTGGTCGCGATCGTCATGGGGACTCCGTTCAACGAGGGGGAGCCGGGTGCGCTACCGCAAAACCCCGCCACCAAAGGAGGCGGCGGGGCGCAGCAGAGCCTAAAGATTTCCCGGATTTGCATCTCAAAAGGTGCAAGATGGTTAGTTTGAGAACCGTAGCTTGGTGTTGCGTACACGGTCAACCGCCGGAGTTCGGACGCAGCGGCCGAAAGTGAAGGAGATGTGCAGGGCATGTGCGGCTTTCGTCTCAAGTGGGCTTACCAAACCACCGGCAACAGCTCTACGCTGTGGATCAGCTACTAACCGGCATCCATATCAACGCCGTCCGCAACCCAATGGCATTACCCCGACTCTGCTGGCGCCACTTCCCCCCAGACGCCACAAGGAGACCAGGCTTCATGCATCATCAGCCAGACGACCACGACTGGTTCGAACTCCACTCCACTCCTGCGCACGCCGGCGATGCCGGCGGCGAACTGACCGCCGCGCAGGTGGCTCGCCTGGGTTACGCGGCCGCGCTGGCCAGACTCGGCGACGAGCTCCTGCCGTTGATCGAGACCACCGGCGACAGTCGCCGCAGTGACGAGGACTTCGTCAGGGAGAGCATGCACCTGGTGCGGCTGGCCAGGCGGGCGGTTGAACACTCCATCACTCTGGCGCGTCTGCGCGGTGCCACCTGGGATGCGGTCGCTGATGGGCTGGGCACCGGCCACGACGCCGAAAGCGCCGCCGGCGAGTTCGGCGACCTCGACCTGAGCAACCTGGCCGACAGCCCGGCGGCGGTATGGCAGCGCATGCGGCCTCGCTGGTCTCCAGAGGACCCGCGGACGGGCGCACACGAGCTGGACGCATGGGCGCGCCGTCATGCCGACCCTCATGAAGTCGTCCGGGTGGACCAGCCCGTCTCGGCGGGCCTGTAATCCACACATTTGCTCAAATAATGCCGCTGTACTAATTATTCGGCATACGGGGTAGCGGTTCCGCCTGCTGAAAGGAACGCGCTGTGAACGACACCATCGCGCCCGACGTCCTCACCTCGACGGTGCCGCCGCCCCGCAAGAAGCGCCTTGACGTCATCGCCCGAGCCCTCACCCACATAGGCAGCACGCCGACCGCCGACCTGATCGCGCAGCTGGCAGACACCTCCATGCATGATCACCTGCGCGAGAATTCCGCCGCCCTGGCCGACTTCCTCCGCTCGATCACGATCTACAGCCACCCTGGACACGTGTTCGGCGGGTGGAAGGCCGCGCAGAAAGTCCTGCGCCCCGCCGGACTCCCGCACGACTGAACATCGGCACAAAGCAAAGACCCCGCTGGACGTCGCTTCCAGCGGGGTCTTCGTCGTGAAAGGGATGTGCGCGGACCGCCGTCGGATCATCGGGGGCAGCCTCGAGAGGCTGTTTGCGATCCCTACCTCAAGCGTCCGCGCACGGTGTCCTTCGCCCGGCCCATCCAGGAAAGTCAGGGACACGAAAAGGAACGGTGACCACTATATGCGACGATCAGCCGCCAGCGGAATCGCCGCCGTCGTTACCGCTCGGCGTGAGCGGACGCACGGCGTTGTACAGGCCCGACAGCACCGCGGCCGCGCCAGTCTGAAGCGCCAGCAGCCCCAGCGTCTGCAGATCGGCCGAACCGGCAGCCGCCACCGCTACCCCAGCGGCCACGATCGCGGCCGACAGAAGGTTCTGCCAGAGACTGCGATTGGCGCGCAGCGCCACGTCGCCCACACGGCCCCCACCAGCCGGGCGGACCAAGTTGTGCAGGTAGGCCAGGACAGCGGCCAGCGCGGCCGTGCCACCAGACATTCCCAGCGTCTTCAGGTCGGCTCCGTCGCCAGCCGCGGCCAGCGCGGGGCCACCGGCCACAACTGCGGCCGCCACGACGTTCTGAACCAGCGACCGGCCCATGCGCAGCCACGCCTGCGGGTCCATTGGACTACGGTGCATCATTGCGATCCCCTCCCACATCGGATGTCGCGACGGCACGCACCGTGACGTAAAACCGGCCTAACGTCGCGCCGCCCCGGCATGGTCAGCTGCGGCCGAGATACTGCAGCCCCCACCCGAGGACGGCCAAGGCGATGCTGATCCCCATCGAGATCCACACCGCCTTACGCTTCGACCACTCCACCAGCGCGGCCGCCGCCGCTCGCTCCTTCTCCCCGTCGGCGATGCGCTCGGCGTGCTTGTCGAGCTCGGCGCGCATCTCCCGGAACTGCATCGCCACCGAATCGGCCAGCTCGGCATGCCGCTGCTCGCCGGTTTCCGTACGCAGCAGCAGCAGCGCCAGCTGCCCCTTCGTCTCGGTGAACCCGACCTCGAGCAGGCGCCGCACCTCTGCGATCTGCTCCGCCAGGTTGCTGCCATCGCTCACGAACGCTCCCCGCGTTGCACCAGCCCTTGTCAGCGCGGCATCGTGGCCGGTCAGACGCCTAACGTCCAAGCGCGCAGCCAGAATCGTCGCGTCAGACGGTCACCTAATGTAGGAGCCGACCTTGCGGGCGGCGATGGTGGCGATCTCCTGCTCCGACTGACCGCGCTGAGGGTAGACGTTGATGGTGATCGGAGGCTTCTGCGCGACGGCGCCCTCGCGGGCGGGCTGCGGCCGGGCTGCCCGCCGCGCTGACGCGTACAAGGAGCCAGCGCCGCTGGACGTCCCGACCCGGGTACCGTCGACGACGCCGCCCGCGGCGAACCGGGCCAAAGAGCCACGCCGGGCGGCGGAGTTCACGCCGTTGATCCAGCCTTCACCCAGCCAGGAGGCGGCCTCAGGGCGCAGCCACGCTTCGCCCGGGGACACCGCAGCGATGGTGCCGCCCGCCACCAAGCCGCCGCTGGCCTTCTTCTGATCCGCTGGGGGAGCGGCGCGGTTGAGCCCCAGCCAGGAGATGATGCTGTCGATCACCGTGGCCGGGATCCGGCCGATGAGCCGGTTGAACCCGTTGCCGTTGCCGATCGCCTTCGCAGCAGTTGTCTTGAGCGGGTCCAGCACCTTGTGGGCGACCGCGGCGGCGCCCTTCTTCAGCCAGTCAGTCCAGCTGTCACCTTCGCCCTTGCCGACCTGGCCGCCGTTCGCGAAGCGGGGCAGCTGGCCGCGGCGGGCGGCTTCGTTCACCCAACTCACCCAGTCGGCGCCGAGCCAGCGGGTCGCCTCTGGACGCAGCCACGCTTCGCCTGGCGAAACCGCCGCGAGCATGCTGTCCCGGCCAGGGGCATACCCGGGCAGGACGCCGTAGGAGCCGCCCGGCACGATGCCGCCGCGCGCGAACCCCAAGCGAATCTTCGGCAGCGCCCCGAGGCCCACCTTCTCGGCGAGCCAGTTCCACATGGGCACGATTCCTTCGTTGTAGACCGTGTTGATCACGAAGCGGACCGGCGCCTTCGCGATCTCCTGCAGGCCGTCCCAGATCTTCTTCACAGCGGCGATGCCCCTGGTGAAACCGTCCGGGAGGGTCTTCGTGATGAAGTCCCACAGGAACGACAGGGCCGGCTTGATGACCTTGTTCCACGCGAAGGAGATGGCCGAGCCGATCGCGTCCATGGCCGGCTTCACGATCGTGTTGTGGAACCACATGAACTTCGGGCCGAGATCGTTGACGATGAAGTTCCGCAACGCCTGCAGGGCTGGCTGGATGTAGGTGATCCAGGCGGTCTGCACGGCCTTGGTGATGTTGTCCCACGCGGGCTTGATCACTGTGTTCCACAGCCAGGTGAAGACGGGGCCGAGGGTGTTCTTCAGGAAGCCCCAAATGGCGTCCCACGCCGGTTTGATCACGTTGTTCCACGCCCATTGGATGGCCGTGGATATCGCCTTCCACGCCGTGTCGACGGCGTTACGAAACCAATCCACGTTGTTGTACGCCCAGATCACGCCGGCGACGAGAGCGGCGATGGCGAGGACGATCAAGCCGATCGGGTTGGCGTTCAGGGCCACGTTGAGCAGCCACTGCACGGCCGTCCACGCCACGGTGGCGACCTTGATCACGCCGGTCGCGGCGGCCATCAGGAGCTGCTTGCCCTGCGCCAGCCCCGCCTGGAGCGCCACCCTGCCGTACGACACCGCCAGGCTGCCGAGCTTCACAGCACCCTGCACGGCGGCGCCTCCCACCGTGGACAGCACAGTGGACGCCTTCGACACGCCCGTCATCAGCGCGCCGCTGCCGGCCTTGGCCAACGCCACGGTGTACTGGCCGAGAGCGGTCACGCCAGTTTTGGCGGCGCTGGCGACCTTCCCGATGACGCCGCTGCTGTCGGCGACCTTGCCGACGCCCTGGGCCACCTTTTTGCCCGTGCTGCTCTTGGTGCTCGTTTTGCGGTGCTTGCCGACGCTGCTGGTCCGGCCGTCGCGGTCAGGCACATCGACGTCGACGTCGCCGCCGGTGCCGCCCCTCGTGCTCTTGGTCTTCTTCGTCGTCTTCTTCGACGTCTTGTCTGAGCCGCCATCGCACCCGCACCCGCAGCCGCCGCCGTGATCGGAGCCCCCGCCCTGCCGGGACGAGCCGCCGCGTGTCCGCCTCTTGCCGTCGCCATCGTCGCCGTCATCGCTGTTCGAGCTGCCGCCGCCGAACGACTTCGACGCGCCGGTCAGCTTCACGATCGCCTTGCCCGTCGCCAGCAGCGGCTTCAGCAGAAACCCCAAGCCCTTCTGCAGGAAGGACAGCTTGCCGACGAGCGTCGCGACGGCCAGGGCGAGGCCGCCGATCAGCAGGGTCCACTTGAGGATCTCGCCGATCACGGGCGTGTCGGCCCACTCGGTGAGCTTGGTGACGATCGCCTGCAGAACCCCGACGAACCAGTTCAGAGTGCCGCTGTTGACGATCTTCTCAACGAGGGCGCCGACGAACTTGACGACGCTGACCAGCAGCGTCCCGGCCTGCCGCAGCAGCGGCACCAGATTCGCGAAGAACTCGGCGAATCTGGCCTGCGTCTCCGGCTTGTTGATCCAGGTCTGGAACTGCTCGGCCGCGACCGCCAGGTCCTCCAGCAGCGTCCCTCCCGAGGGGGCCGCGAGCTTGATGATGCCGAGCAGGCCACCGCCGACGCCCTTGACGATCCGCCACAGTCGCGAGGCCGCTTCCCACGCGGCGTCGAAGTAGCCGGCCAGCTCACTGTCCTTGCCGCCCGCGCTGACGCGTTTCGTCCACTTCTCGAACCGTTCGGCCAACTTGTCGACGCCGTCCGCGAACCGGACCACGTACGGCGTGCTCACCCGGACGATCTTGAGGAGTCCGCCGAAGCCGGACACGGCGGCCCGTCCGAACGAGCCGGTCGCCTTGGCGTTGCCGTCCATGATGGCGGCGATGTCCAGCTTGGTCTGCGGGTCCGACACCAGGGCGGCGAAGTCCTCGCGGAAGACTCGGCCGATGGCGGCACCGGTCTTGGCCATGCCTTTCTCGACGGTCTCCGCCAGGCCAAGGGCCGCCTTCAGACCTGCCTGAATGCCGGGCAGCATGTTCCGCTGCACTGCGTCGCGGATCCCCTCGCCGGCGGGCTTCAGCTGGTTGACCACGAACAGGGCGAAATCGCGGCCCTCCTTGGTCAGCTTGCCCATGGCGGTGGCCGCGGCCGACGTAGTCGCGCCCTGCTGCTTGGTTGAGTCCCTGGCCGCTTTCTGTGCCTTGATCAACTCGGCTTGGGCGTCGGTGAGCCGTTCGGCTGCGTTACGCGCCTCACGTCGCGCCTGAATTACATCCTTTTCTGCCTCTCTAACCGATTCTCGTGCGGCTTGTTCCGCCTTGGCCGCGTCGACGGCCGCTCGCGCGGCCTGCTCGCGTGCTTCCCCCAGGGCGTACTCGGCGTCAGCGGCGGCTCGCTGGGTGTCCTTGATCCTTTCAAGGGCTGCCTGGACCTCGTCGCTGCCTTCGACGCCCTTCGCATCTGCCTCGGCCTTCTCTTCGGCGAGGTCCGCATTGCGTTCGCGTACCTCCTCCAGCCGCTGAATCGCCTGCCTGTACGCAAGATCAGCTTCTTGTTTGTCCAGGTCAGAGCTGTCGCCGTCCGCGAGGACCTTCTCGAGCCGCTCCTTGGCCCGCTTGATGGCGATCTCCGCGCCTTCTTCGTCCAGCGCCGCACCCTTTGTCGCCAGAGCAAGATCTTCAAGTCGCTCCTGGGCAGCGCGGCGTGCTTCGGTCAGCGCTTCCACGGCCCGCTGGCTCTCTCGATGCGCCTCCGCCACCCGCCGCTCGGCCAGCTCCACCGAGCGTGCCGCGTCCCGAAGTCGCTCGGCTGACTCCTCGGCGATCGCAGCGACCCGCTGGCGTGCCTCGCTGACGCGGTCCTGCGCCTGCTTGATCCGGTCCTGGCTGGCGGCCTCTGCCTCGGCGGCATCGCGGACGGCGCGGCGCGCGTTCTTGATTCGCTCGGCCGCTGCTTCCTGGGCCGCCGCGTACGCGCTGGCCGTCTGCCCGCCAGCGGCCTGCTTAGCGCCAAGCGCGGTGACCGCCTCGCCGATTCCGGAGAAGCCCAACATCAACGCGCCCAGCCCTTGCCCGGCCGCCGCGGCGATCCCCGGAAAAACTCCGATCAGGCCGATGGCCTGCCCGGCGCTGGCGGCCAAAGCGAGCAGGCCGCCGCCCGCGGCCGCTGCGGCCGCTGCGAGCAGGCCAAGCCCGGCGCCCTTGGCCGCCACCCCGGCGAGGCTGGTGATGATCGACAGAGCGGCACGAGCTTCGCTGCTATCCCGCACCGGGATGGTGATCGGGTTACGCCGGGTGTTCTGCCGCAGGTCGTCGATCTGCTTGCGCAGCGCGGCGATCTGGGCGTGCGCCTGCTCCAGACGCGCCTCAACCTCGACCGTCACCCGCGCCTTCGCGTCACGCGCGGCCGCTTCCACCTCCGCCCGCATGCGGCTGGCGTCCACGTCCGGCGTGACGCCGAGTCGGATCTCGCGGCCGGAGGACTCACGCAGCGTCCGCTCCAGATCGGAGCGCACTCTTTCGGTATCCAGCGTGGCCCGCAGCCGGATGTCATCGATGCGCGACGTCAGGTCCTCGGCCGCTTCGATATCGGCCAGCAGCCGCTTGGTGTCCAGCTTCGCCAGGACGTTCGCCTGGACCGCCTTCAGCCGGGTATCGATCTCCTGCTGGAGCTTCTTCGGCTTGAGCGTCGAGGTGTCCGCGACGACGCCCATGCTGATGACGCCGCCGTCGATCCCCTCGACATCGCCTGCATCGGCCATTGCACCCTCGCCCCCCGGAGGAAATCCGCAGGTGAGAGTGACCTATTCGGGGCCTTACGTCCCGCAGGGCCACGTTGCGTCGGGACGATGCGTCCCGCTGGAGCCGCCCCCGGCAGCAACGCCGAACGGATCTACTTTGTACAGGCGCCCAGCCAGGGCATTTAAGCCTGCAGACTTAAATGCCGTCAACCACGGCGACAACGACGCGGCAGTGACACAACGGTGATCATCAGCGCCGAAAGGCACACCGTCGTCCAGGCTGACGAACGCACGACCGGTTGTCCGTGAGACCGGTGTATTCAAGCCTGCAGGTTTGAATACACCGGTGAGGGCTCGCTCCCAAGGCTCAGGTGATCGTTTGCGCGCTTGCCGCCATGACGGCGAAAGCCCGATCCATGCCGGCCTGGCTCGATCCGGCGCGGGAGGCTTTCTTCACCCAGTCCGGCCGGCGGAACGTGCGCGGCTTCTTCCTGCGGTGATCCGCAGCCAGGACGCCGATCTCCTCGCCCAGCTGGGCGAGCAGCTCGTCCTTGCGGTCCCACGGGTCGGCCCGCTGATCGGGCGTTTGGTGGACGAGCGCGTCGTGCGGCAACCGGTTGACGAGAGCTAGGAAGCGGCGGACTCCGAGGAAACCAGGCTGGGCGGGAGCTCGCCAGAGTCCGCGGAGGTCAACGCTGGGGTAGTGGTGGGCGAAGTCGCTGTCGATGTCGTCCCACCGCTGGAGATGGCGGAGGACTTCGGGGATTCCCCCAGGCGGAGCCCATAGATGCTCATCAGGCCCTTGCCGAAGGCGATCACGTCCGGCAACGACGGGCGCGCCGCCAGAAATGCTTCGTATCCTTCGTCGCCCATGAGGCGGCGGCCGATCTTCTTGACGGCCTCCAGGACCTCGTCGGGCAGGCGCTTGTTCATCACCAGCAGGTCGATGACGGTATCCAGGACGGACACGGTGGCCGCGTCGGCGTCCTGGCCTTTGAACGCGTCGATCGCGGTGCGGAAGATGAGCGCGATGTCCACGTCAATCTCCGTCAGCGGCTCCAGCGCGTCCAGCGGCAGTTCCGGCGGCAGTGTGCAGATGATCTGGCCGCGGAATCGCAGCGGGAAGGGGTCGCCGGCGGCGGTGCGTTCGGCTCGGGCGGCATCCAGGTCGAGCATCCCCGTGAGCTCCTCATGTGCAGGCGGGAAGGTGGCATGTGCCGCTGGAAGGTAGAGATCGGCTG
Organism: Nonomuraea sp. NPDC026600; assembly: GCF_040638335.1. Taxonomy (NCBI): domain Bacteria; kingdom Bacillati; phylum Actinomycetota; class Actinomycetes; order Streptosporangiales; family Streptosporangiaceae; genus Nonomuraea; species Nonomuraea sp. NPDC026600. The sequence continues at coordinate 38,966 of NZ_JBEZYD010000018.1, read as the reverse complement.
GGCTTACGTCGCTTCACCGCTTGGAGCCCACGCCAGGGGCCGTGACAAGGCGCCGCGGGCGTGAACCATCAGCGTTCACGCCCGCGATGTCGTGCTGCGGCCCCGGGGTTACGGAGCCGTGGGCGTCGGGTTGAACGCTGCCCACGACTCCGAGATGACGTCGTAGTACGGGGCACCGACATCCGAGCCCAGCACGCTGAGCCGCAGCGGCAGCGTGGAGGAGCTCGTCTTTTCAAAGGTCTGCTCCACGCCTTCGGCCTGCTCCGCGCGCGGGATCATGCGCCGCATCCGGCGCAGAGGGCCGTCACCAAGTTCCAGACAGGCAGCGACCTCGACGCGCTGGCCAATGGCGGGTGGGGTGAACTTGTAATAGGCGGTGCCGCCGCCGCTCGGCGTGACCTTCTCCACCGCTCCGCCGCCGTAGACCGCCTGAAACGACTGCAGCGTCCACTCCAAAAGATCAACTTCGAGTGTGGCGTTGTCTTCGGTCTGCCAGCGCTTCACCGGAAAGTTGCTCTGGTGGGCTCGGGTCTCCTCAAACTGCGGATCCGTTGACCAATTCAACGAATCCGGCGTAAACATTCCGATGTTGTACCAGCCGGTGGGCATCGCCACCGTCGGGCCGTCCGGAGCGACGGTGCCCACCGGCGCCAGCCACAGCCTGGCCACCTGCGCGGTAAAGACGTTCTCGGCGCCCACAGGGGTCCTCCCAGCCACTTGTCACGCCCGCCCCGCGAAGGGACTCGGCGTGTCGGGTTGGGGACCCGGCGTGCACAGTACGTAGCCGGCCGGTTTACGTCGCGGCTGCTCACTCAGGGGCGCGACGGGCCGGCCACCGGACCAGACGAACGGCAGCCGCAATGCTCTGACCTGGGTAATGCGACGTAAGCCGATGTTTCGGCTACATGTCCGGGCATGGTCACGACCATCGCCCTCGCTGCGCCGCCGCCTCGCTCCGCCCGGTGGCGCTGCATGCTGTCGTGCGTGTTGCGACGAAGCCGGCAGCCGGCCGCGCTCGCCGCCTGGCGACGCCACTACCTGACCAAGCACTGGGAGCGGCTGTGATGGCGGACCTGCCGGGCACGGACACCGCCGTCGCGCTGGTCCAGTGGGCCGTCGCGGTCATGCCGGTCGTCGGGGCCGTGGCCACGCTGACGTACCTGATCGGTGTACGCGTCGGACGGAGCCGTCAGGAGCGTGAGGTCAAGCGGCTCAAGGCGCGGCTGGCTACGTTCGCTACCGTGCTGGCTCCGCTTCCGGCGGCGATGCGGTCAGGGCAAGGTGGCGCATTCATCCGGCGCGACCAACTCGCGACGCTGGCGCTGCTGGTCGAACACGAAGGTCCCGACGGCGAACAGCTGGTTGAACTGGAGCGGTCGCTCGCTGATCCGCCTGCGCTACCGCCGAATGGACATGAGAAATAACTCTCCTGTACTGTCAGTCTCGTTGAACGGGGGATGCGATCCCTGATTCGACATTCGCCCCCTCCCCGCCATCGAAAGGGATCCTCGTGGTCTTCGAGCGCCTGCCGTTTCACGGCTACCTCGCGGTCGAGCTGAAAAGCCTCGGCTTCGACGACGGCGTCCGCGACATCCGCGCACGCGGCGATCTTTCGTCGCTGCACGTGGTCACGTACCAGATGCGGCACATCGAGATCGCCGTCAACGAAGACGACGGCAACGCCACGATGCGCCTGCACGACGAGAGCGACGTCGCCTACGAACGCGGCAGCGTCCCCGTCGCCACCTTCGACGTCATGCTCCCGCCGAAGGCGATCGCCGCCGTGGTCGCCATCGTCCGCGACTGCGAGGAAACCCGCGACCGCCACGAGTGGCTCATGGGACGACGCAGGGCCGCGCTCATGTAGCCCCGCCCCCACGTGTCGAACGGGCGGGCTGATCCCCGCCCCTTCCCGCAACGCCTTCCCTTTCGCCCTTCCCAAGGAGTCCCCCTCTTGAGCACCATCACAACCGACTGGATCAGCTGGCTGCAGGCAGACGCATGGGCCTACCCGTTCGGGTCGAACACCGCGCCCACGAAGATCTCCGACCTGCACCCTTCGGAGGCAGCCTCAGCCCTCCAGTGGATGACATGGAACGCCCAGCGCGCCGCCCGCGAATTCGCCTCCCTCACAATCCGTACCCCCGTCCCCGACGGAGTCGGCGAGTGGTGGCCGCGCTCGCCGAAGGACCGCACCCGCATCCGCAAGGCGTACGGGGAGTGGATCACCACCACGCCGCTCGCGGTGAAGCTGAAGAAGCGCACGACCTTCAAGGGCGACGCGTCCAAAACGTTCGAACTGAGGGACTCCGACGGCACGCCCGTAAGGATGACGTGGGGTGATCTGCGGCGCATCGCCACCAGTCAGCCCCCCGACGCCCTCGTCGTCCTCTCCAGCGACAGAGAAGGCAACAGCTTCCATCCGCTGATCGCGGTTGAGGTGTTCGCCCACTTCGTCGAAAGCAAGTACGCCACCGACAACGAGGTGCACGGCAAGGCTCAGCCCAAGAGCGGCAGCAAGCCCTGCATCGTGCTGTGGCCTTTCCACTAGCGCCGCCTTTCAGTCGCGCCGCCGTCGGCGGCGCGGCCACCCTTCCCCCCGCACCTCACTTCCGCACGCCTGAAAGGTCCCCTCCCTCCCATGAACTTCCTGTCGCTGCTCGGCCAAGCCAACGTGTGGCTCAACCGCCACGGCGACGCCGTCCCCATCGACGACCTGCCGACGGACGACGCCTGGGCAGCTTTCGGCTGGCTGCGCGACCACGCCGTCAGCCTCGCCGCGCACGTCCTCGATGAGTTGCTCGACCTGCCCGAGTGGCCGCAATCCGACTGGCTCCCCGCCTCGCCCGACGACATGATCGCGCTGGGCGGCAATGCGCAGCCGTGGCTGAAGGCCACGCCACTGGCCCAGAAGCTGATCAAGCACGGCAGCAGCCGCACCGAGACCATCGACGGCGAAACGGTGACCTTCCGCGCCCTCAGCATCGGCGGCATCCGCCGCTGGATCTTCACAGGCTGCATCACCGCTGGCGGCTACGCCTCCTGGCAGGACGCCGCCGTTGAAGCCAAGCTGCAGCTCACAGGCCAAACGCAAGGCAGGCTCGCCGCCCAGCGCGGCCACCACGTCGAGCGGAAGGTGCACCGCGCCAACTGGACCAAGCACCTGACGCCGCTGACGGAGAAGGGCTACAGCGGAGAGGTCGTCATGTTCTCCTACGATCTGCTAGCTGACGATTGGCCCCCGCGCCCGCCGCGCCGCGCCGCGACCCTGCTCGCCGCATCTCCCGACTGGGCCGCAGCACTAACCCAGAGCGACCACGACCCGTTCGGCGACATCCGCGACCTTCTCCAGCAGCGCGCCGAAGCCCAGCAGCGCGCCGACCGCTCCAAGCGGAAGGCCGACACCGCCGCCGTCGACCGCCTGTCGGGTGAGATCGCCGACGCCGTCGCCGTCGTCCTCGACGGATTCACCGAGCTGTAACGCCCCGCAGGCGGGAGCCCCGCGCTCCCGCCTGCCCTTCCCTCCCCTCATGAAAGGACCCTCATGCCCGACCCATGGGCCCGTACGGCGCGCCACCCCAGGCGAACCCGATGAGGGCGCAACTGCTCGTCGCCCTGATCGCGATCGCCATCGCCGCCGTCGCCGCCGTCGCGATCGTGTGGATCACCAACCGCGCCCGCAACGCCAGCGACACCCGCCGCACCCTCAAGCACGCCCAGAGCACGCTCGACGAGGTCTACAAGATCGCGCTGGCTGCGCTCGGCCTCGACAACACCGCCGCCCTCATCGAGGAGCGGATCCGCACCTACTACGACTCCCAGATCAAGGACAGCCGTTGAACCGCAAGCCCCTCCCGATCCTCGCCCTCGCCGCCCTCGCAGTCACCGCGACCGCCTGTGCCAGCGTCAACACCGAACCCGACGAGGTCGCCGTCGTCTACAACGGCGGCATGGGCTCAGCCACCAAGTCCAAGGGCTGCGCCGCGGTGTCCTCACGCAAATCCGTGGACCCGACGGACAACACCTGGACGTACCCGGCCGGCCAGCGCACCTTCAGCTTCACCGGTGAGAAGGACGCCGAGTCCAGCCCGATCCAGGTCGTCTCGAAGAACCACGTCCCGCTCACTATCAGCGGCTTCGCCACCTTCGCCCTCAACACCGAGTGCAAGACGCTGACGCAGTTTCACGACAAGATCGGCCGCAGCAAGAAGGCGTACCTGTACGGCACCGACACCCCCGCGAACTCCGACGCGCCCGACTACAGCGGCTGGCGGACGACGCTGAGCGTCTACTTCAAGGAGCCGCTGCGGCGCGCCATGGATGCCGCCGCCCAGGAGTTCGACGGCGAGCCGCTCTACAACGACCCCACCACCAAGGAGAAGTACGAAGAACGCGTCGGCATCCTGTTCTCCCAGTTCATGACGAAGGCCGGCGGCAACTACTTCTGCAACCCGAACTTTGCGGGGGCGGGCGAGTGCGGCCAGGTCGTGCTCACGCTGCAGAAGCCCATCCCGCCGCAGCGCTTCGCCGACGCGATGGCCAGCAAAGAGGCCGCCAAGCTGGAGAAGGCCGCCCAGGAGGAGATCAACGCCAAGGTCGACACCGAGGCGAAGGCCATTCAGCGGCTCGTTGACCTGCTCGGCAAGGACGGCGCCGTCGCCTGGCGTCAGGCCGACCTGGCAGAGAAGCAGAACGACCTGCTGAGCAAGGCCGTCGAGAAGGGCCGGGTCCCGGTGTACCCAGTCCCGCAGAACAACGCGCTCACCCTGCCCACGGTCAAGCCGTAACCTCCGCCCGGCCCGCCGCCCCGCGCGGCGGGCCGGGCCTCCGCCCAGTTCCCGTACGTACCAGCAGCGAAGGATGCGTCCTTGCCTTTCCCCCTCGACGAAGCCAACCAGGACAAGCTGAACACCCTCACCAAGTACCCGAGCATCCCCACCCACCACGTGATGGATCGCAGCAGCCGATCCGGTCAGCTCACCGAGACACCTACCGTCTACGACGGGCCTGCCCTCCTCAGTGAGAAGGCCGACGGCGTCAACGTCCGCATGACCCGCCTGCCCGACGACGACTGGCTCATCGGCCTGCGGGAAGAGTGGCTGACCGCACGCGGCGACCGGGTGCCCAGCCGCGACTTCGGCGCCGTCAAGGCCGTCAAGGACCTGGCGGCCCGGATCGAACCGCAGCCCGGTGTGATCGTCACGCTGTACGTGGAAGTGTTCGGCAGCAAGGACATGAACGCGTGGCAGAACTACGGCGACGGCACCACCCCATTCGTTCGCCTGTTCGACGTCTCCGTTATCGACATGGGCATGCTGGAGCTCGACCGGGAACAGCTGTCGCGCTGGCGGAAGAAGGGCGGCCAGCCGTTCCTGCCCGAGGATGACCTGCAGGCGATGGCGGCCCGCGTCGGCGTGGAACTCACCCCGCGCCTGGCAGAGATCGACGGCGCCGACCTGCCCGGCAGCGTGGACGGCATGCGCGCCTTCCTGGAGCCGTACCGAACCACCCGCCTGGCCGCGTCCGGCATTTCCGGATTCAGCGAGGGGGTCGTGATCCGGACCCCCGATCGCGCCGTCATCAGCAAGGCGCGCTTCCAGGACTACGACAAGACCATCCGCATCCGGGCCGAAAGTGACCGGCTCGCCCGCAAGCAGGATCGCACCGCCGCTCACGCCGCCTTCTGACCCGACTTCGCGCCCGCCCCTCGCCAGCGGGCGCGAACGCCATACACGTCCCACATTCGGGAGGAAACACACATGTCCGGGTTCAAGACACGCCAGCAGCTCGCCGACGCCTCCGCCGGCTGGGGAGCGCGCCTTCTGGTGCTCGACGGCATCTCCGCCGAGCACATGCCGAGCGACGACCCGGAACTTCGCCAGGCGTGGCAGAACCTCGAGGCGGCCGTGGCAGCCGAGCAGGAGGCGGCCGCCGCCGTGAGCCGTCTCCTGTCAGCCGCGAAGGCGCTGTCGCCAGCGGACGTAGACACGGCAGCTGAGCCGGAACCCGCCCGAGCGGCCGCCCGTGCCTGACCTGCCGGGCGGTGGGCCCGCGTCGCCGCTGGAGTTGGTGGCCGAACTACGCCGCCAGGTCAGCGGCCTCGTTGCCCACATCGACACTGCCAGCAAGCCGTCGCCGGATCACGCTGCGGGGCATCGCCTGCCGGGTCCCGTCTGGCATCCAGTGCCCGGGTGGACGGTGCGCCTTATCCACGACGAAGGCATGCCGGACTCGGTGTATGTGACGACCCCGCACATGTACGGCAGCAGCGACTTCGACGCCTACCGCGCGGCCGCTGTCCGCCGGATCGCGATGGCGATGCTCGCGGCCTGCGACGCCGCGGATGCCCGCATGGCCGGCGTGGCCGTGCTCGGCCGCGACCTTCCCGAACATGGCGACTGCCGCGAAGTCTGCCACGACTGAGACGGCCTGCGCCGCCGAGCTCTGTCTCTGCCCACGCCCCAGATCGACCCCCTTTTTTTGGAGAGCACCCCTGTGAGTGACACCACCGCCCTAGGCGACCGCATGAAAGCCTACGAGCAGGTCACCCGCACGATGCTGCCGAGACGGACGTACACGATCGTCCGCGTTGACGGCCGCGCCTTTCACACGTTCCTCAGGCATGCCGACCGCCCCTTCGACGACGCCGTGGTCGCCGCCATGGACGCCGTGGGGCAGACGCTATGCAAGCAGATGGCCGGCGCCGTGCTCGCGTACACCCAGTCGGACGAGTGCTCCGTGCTGATCACCGATTTCGCCACCCCGCGGACGCAGCCGTGGTTCGGCGGAGTGGTGCAGAAGATCGCCTCCGTGGCCGCGTCGATCGCGGCCGTGGCGTTCAACGAGCAGTACGGCCTCGACTACGACGACGCCATCGCGACCTTCGACGGCCGCGTCTTCACCATCCCGGACGTCGAAGAGGTCGCAGCGTACTTCCAATGGAGGCAGCGTGACTGCGTCCGCAATTCGATCACCATGGCCGCGCAGGCGAAGTTCTCCCACCAGCAGCTCCACGGCAAGAGAACGGGCGACATGCAGGAGATGCTGTGGTCGCAGCACGGCATCAACTGGAACGACTACCCAGCCGGAGTCAAGAGGGGCCGCGTGTGCGTCCGCCGCGCCGAGCCGGCGGACATCACCTACACCGACCAGCGCACTCAGCGGGAGACGACGAAACAGGTGACGCGCTCCAGGTGGGAGATCGAGGCCGCGCCATCGTTCACCGCAGATCCGACCGGGTGGCTTGCCGCGGCGATCCCAGCGCGTGCGCGTACCCCGGCTGCCTGAACGGCCGCACTAGGGTTTCGACGGCCGCGTCTTCACCATCCCGGACGTTGAGGGAAGGGCGCGATCTTGTCGGCGCCTCGGGATGCGCTCTGTTTCACTGGCTCGGCCCCTCTCCTTGCTGCCGCTTGGTCTGCAAACCGGACCAGATCCAGGCGGCTCCTCTGAGGCAACAGGGGAGCCGCCTGCAAGAGCGGTCACAAGCATTGCCCAGCTCGACAAGGCGATCCCCGAACGTCAGCGCAACCCTGGCCGGAACAACCGGGAGGCTTCTGAGGACTGCGGCCGCCGGCGTAGGGGAAAGGTGGCCTGCGCCTGCCAGAGAACGACGACCAATTCCTCGACAAAGTAACGCTCTTGCACTATTTTACAAGAAATAACGGGGGAGCGATCCCCGGCACCTCCGCCCATCCAGGAAGGACACGCCATGGTCCAGTCCTATCGTTGGCTCCTGCAAGACGCCGAAACCCCCGACGCCCGCGGCGAGATCGCCGTCATCCACCTGTCGGGATGCACGTGCACCCTCGATCCGTTCGCGCGGTCCGGCACCGTCCAGGCCGACACTGCCGCAGCGGCGGCCGGCCTCGCGGACCCTGCCATCCACGAGGCTGGCGCGGACGACTACGAGTACGCCGACTGCGTTCTGGCCGCCCTCGACGCGGTCGTCCCCGCCTATGCCGCGGACCTGGTGTCGGCCCTCGACGCTGTGCCCATGAACGCCAACGAGAAGGCGTCGGTGTTCCGGCTGTCACGTCACAGCCCCGACAGTGGCGCCCTGGCCACTCTCATCCGGCGCGCCCGCGGCCAGGACGATCAGCTGCGGAAGGAGTTCGCCGACATGGTGGCCGAATGGGACGAGCACGGCGATAAGGCCGCCGCGGCCGACGGGCGCAACGACCGGCAGGAAACCGTGAAGCACCTGTTCGCCTACGACCAGGCGGCCGAGCGCATCGTCCAGCGCCTCCAGCAATGGCTGGGCGCCGCCTGATCCGCGTTCCGCCTCCCGGCGAGCCCCGCATCCGTTCTCCGATGCGGGGCTTCGTCATGCAGGGGCCACCAGCTCACTTTCGAACACATGTACGCACAGCATCGCGCCGAATGCGGTGTGCGACCATAGTGTTATGGTCGCGCTCAACGTCACACTCGTCGTCCCTCCTGGCTGTACAGAAGACGAGGTACGGCAATGGTCGATGGCGTGCGCCACCGGTAAACACACCCCGTGTCAAGGCCGGGTGATCAACCCGGACCCGGACGCCACCGGCGAGAACACCACGCTGCCCTGCGGGTGCGTCGTCTGCCAGGACAAGCCGTCCCATAAGGACAACGGCAAGGGCGGCCGGCCCTTCAAAGACCCAGCGGAGGCCGCACGGCGGCGCGAGGAAGAATCCGGCACCGCCCCGGTGTACGCCGACTAACTGCTGAAGAACTGCGCCGCTGATGGCCAGCCCTGACGTCGACGCGACCTAAGCCGACCTGGCTGATACCTCTCCCGGCGTGAACACCCCGAACCCAAAGCCGCCGGGCACCGCCACAGCTTCCACACGCGCGCGACGGCGAGCCCACGCCACCAACGCCGCGCCGGTGACCGCATGAACAGCTCGCCCCTCACTGGCTGCGCGCTCGTCATTGACCAGATGGTCCGCCTGCTCGCCATCATCGCCCTGATCTGGTCAGCGCTGACCACCAGCAGCGCCCCGCTCGCGTTTCTGTGCTGGGCACTGACCAGCGTGTTCGTCCTGGCCGTGCTCCTCGGCCCGCTCGCCCGTCTGGCCGGGAGCAGCCGATGACCGAGCCCGCACCCAGCACCGCCACCCCGTTCACGGCCCCGGCGCCCACCGCTGTTGAACCGTACTGGTCCAGCGACACCGCCACCCTGTACAAGGGCGACATCCTGACCGTTCTGCCCGCCCTGCCGACCGACAGCATCGACGCCGTCGTCGCCGACCCGCCCTACTCCTCCGGCGGCGTCTCCGTCGCCGAACGCAAACGCTCCACCCGCACCAAATACGTGTCCGGCAGCGTCGGCGACATCGCCCACGAAAACCCCGACTTTCCCGGCGACCAGCGCGACCAGCGCAGTTGGACGTTCTGGTCCACGCTGTGGATGAGCGAAGCGCTGCGGCTGACCAAGCCCGGCGGCTCCCTCCTCGTCTTCACCGACTGGAGGCAACTTCCGTCGACGTCGGACGCCGTGCAGGCCGCTGGCTGGACGTGGCGCGGAGTCGTCAACTGGGTCAAGCCCCGCGGCCGATCCCGACCGATCCGCGGCGGCTTCTGGAACCAAGCCGAGTACTGCGTGTGGGCCGTGAACGGCTCCATCCAGCGCGACTACGAGGTGTACCTGCCGGGCGCGATCGAGGCCCGCGCACCCGTCGGCGCAAACCGCCTCCACCAGACCGAAAAGCCCGTCGACCCGCTGCTGACCACGCTCGTGCGCGTCGCCCCGCCCGGCGGCGCCATCCTCGACCCGTTCGCTGGCTCCGGCTCCACCGGCGTGGCCGCCCAGATGCAAGGCCGCCGTTTCACCGGCATCGAGATCACCGACCACTACGCCCGCGTCGCCGCTGAACGGCTGTCACGGCCCGCTCTCGCCCCCGGCGGAAGCGTGGGCGTCGAACCGGCCCACGAGGAGGGCGCGGCCGCCGAACCGGAGCCCGCCGAACCTGCGCAGCTATTCGCGCCCGAGCACACGGAGAACGGCTGATGTTGCCCGCGCCCTACTACGAAGACGAGCTGGTGCAGCTGTACCAGGGCGACGCGCTGGACATCCTCGCTGAGCTCGGCCCGGGCGACGTCGACCACGTGGTCACCGACCCGCCCTACCAGACCACCGGCACGTCCTGGGCGACGAAAGCGTCCTCGTGGGCGGACACGATGAACACGGCACACTGGTTCACCACCTGGTACCGGCATGTAGCCCGCATCCTGCCCGAACACGGCAGCTTCTGGTCCTGCTGCAACTGGCGCACCTTACCGATCGTGCAGCGCGCCGCACACGACGCCCGCCTCGACATCACCTCAGTGGCCGTCTGGCACAAGGACGCCATCCGCACCGGCAGCCCGCGCGGCCTTCGCGCCGACCACGAGCTCATCGCCATCATGGCCAAGGCAGGGTTTCGCATCACTGATCGGTCCGCCGGCGACGTGTGGACGATCAAAACCGGCACGCGTAAACCACACGGCCACCCGGCGGAGAAGCCGGTCGCGCTGCCGGCCCGCATCCTCGAACTCATCCAGGCCGTGCCCGGGCAGACGATCCTCGACCCGTTCGCCGGATCCGGCACCACCGCCGAAGCGGCCAAACGACGCGGCCACAGGGTGATCGCGATCGAGGCCGACGCCACCTGGTGTCAGACCATCGCCACCCGCCTGGCCGCCGTTCCGGCGCCCGCACACGATCGCGATTCCCCCTGACAGCTCCGTCGTCGTTGCCTCCACCTGCGATGGGCCGCGAACGCGGCCCATGCGGCCCGCTGGAGGCTCAGCCTTCGATGGGGCGCAGCTCCCATCCTGTGAGGATGTCGTCGCCCTCGTGGATCAGGCGGTAGCCGGGATGGTGCGAGGTGGCGAGCTCTGGGCGGGCGCGGATCGTGGCTAGGAACACAGCCTGGTCGCCGTTGCGGGGGCCGCCGACGAATGCGGCGGTGAAGTTCCGCTGCTCCATGGGGCGCTCAAACGTGCCGATGTGGACGAACGCCCACCCGTCGGGGCGATGCTCCGGCTGGTACCGCTCGATGACGTCGTCGGCCTCGCTATGAAGAGTGCCTGGGGTGAAGTCCCAGGTCTTCCCGCTGTCGGCCATCTCCCGCAGCTCGTGGTCGGCGTAGTCCAGCCCGTTGACCTCGCCATCGAGGGTGCCGCCCACATAGCGCACGGGAACGATGCGGTGCTCCTGCCAAACCATGACGGCATCCTGCCACGAACAAGCCCGCCTGGACGCGGAAAAGCGACCAGCCCGTCGAAGGGCTGGGGACTGGCCACGCAAGATCTATCGTTCACAGCTACAGGAGTTCGCACACCTCTTCGTGCCGGTGAGTTTCCGAGTCGCCGGACTCGACATGGTCGTAGCACGTCACGCCGCATACGACCTGGCCGGACGCACTCCACCACTCGTCCCCTTTCTGCTCAGGGGAGCGGCGGCCGCAGCACACGCAGTGATCCACGTCCGGACCGGGGCAGGCCATCATCTGCTTCACTGGGCGCCGCCCTCGTGCACGAGCAGCCACCCAGCGACCTGGGCGACATGTTCTTCGTCGAGGGTGCCGTCAACGGCGACGAGCAGGGTCGGCGCCCTGTCCTCGTGACGCTGGTGCGCCGCGTCGGCGGCTCGGGCCGTCAGCGAGTTTGACGTGGCGAGACGGGCGTAGGTGACAGGCGGCTCGGGAGCGTTGGTGATGTGGTCGATCGCGCTGCGTACAACGCCGTTGACGTATCGGGAGTCTCTGTCGGCGCCAGCTTTTACCGGGAGGACGCCGATCGCCGGCAGGCCGATCGTCTGCTCCAGCCAGCGCACCGCCTCGGGCTCCCACGCGGTCGCCCACCGCACATCTGAGCCGAGAACCGGCATGACAACCACCGGCTCCGGGTGAAGCCACACATGCTGGCCCGCCGTGAGGGCACGAGTGTACGGCCCGTCGTAGACGGCCTCGCGCCAGCCAACGACCTTCGTTCGACAGACGAACAGCGCCGTGTCGAGGAACACCATCGGCCGATCAGCCGGTTGCTGGGCCAACTCCCGGACTGCCTCAGCCACTGCGCGGTTGAGACCGGCGTACGTTCCAGGGTGCATGTCGTGGATGTCGAGCCACCACCGTGCGGAGGTGTGCCTGGCGATGCTGCGGATGAGCGCCGCCTCCGCGACGGCGGCCTGCTTGGCCGGCCAGCGGGCCGACCAGTCGCCGACCGTACGGAGAAACTCGTTTCGGCGGGTCGTGGCCTGGGCGATCTGCTCTTCCGAGCCGGTCAGGGGCGGAAGCGTACGGAGCTGTTCCTCCAGGCTGGAAGGCTCGCAGGTCATGTCTCTCCTCAGGGCCGTGACGTATCGCCCGGCTGCCGTGGGCCGGGTCACGACCCCGCAAAGGCGGGGAGAGGCATGCCTACGTGCGCGAGAGCGGGGCGGTTCACAGCACTGCCGCGATTCATTTCCGCGGGTGCGGGATCAGCCGCGATTTAGATGCGCACGCTAGGCACGTCGAGCCTACTCCAGGCGCAACCCTCGCTGCGGCCCCGCTCAGAGCCCGATGCGGTCGTACATCTGTACCGCCATCTCGCGTGCCAGCCAGCCGAGTCGCTCGCCGGCGAACCGCGCGGCCAGCTCGTCCAGCAGCGAGGCCACCACGTGCGTCTCGTCGTAGTCCAGAACGGGAAGGCGCTCGCCGCGCTGGTCACCCATCATCCTCCGTAGGAACGCCTCGAAGTCATCGCGGCTCATCGCCTCCCCTGACGGCTGCTTCACCGACAGCATGACCGGCTCATCGGCATCGAACGGGAACAGCCCAGCGCGCCGGCCTGCCCGCAAGTACAGGGCCGCGGTTGCTGCCGCTTCGAGCCGCTCCTGCTCGGCCAGTTCCGACCATGGTGGAAGGCCGCTGAGGGGGTGCTCGACAGCGATCGCGTGACGTGCCTGGGCCAGACGGCTCGCGTGCTCGCGCTCGGTGTCGTCGGCGTACTCCCTGTCGGTCACGCGCAGCTCCTTCACATCTCGGTGAACGCGCCTCATTCTGCCGAGCGGTGTCCGCTCAGGTCTGCTGAATGAGCCGAAGCGACGTTAACTCGCAGATGTGTCACACTCCGCCCGCATTGCCCGGTCATGCCAGTACGAGGGGAGCAGACCACTCACGTGTTCACCACCGTGTTCACCCACCAATTCAACGCATCCCACCAGGTGCCGTACCTGCCCGGCGAACTCGCCGAGCTGCACGGCCACACGTGGCGCGTCTCCCTCACGGTTGCCGGGCCGTCGCTGAACGCCCACGGGCTGCTCATGGACGAGGTCGCGTTCGCGACGCCCATGCGCGACTTCATCTCCGCCCGCCTGGACAACGCCGTCATGGTTGGCGCTGGCGACCCGTTCGCCCCCATCTTGGACGCCCACGGCAAGAAGCTGTTCGTGTTCGGCAGCGACTACGACGGCGCCGCCTGGCCCACTAGTCAGGCCCTGGCGCTCATGCTCGCCCAGCACGGGCACGGCTGGCTCGCCGCCGCCTCCGACCGGAAGGACGTCCACCTGGCGTCCGTAACCGTCCACACCGCCGAGGACGTCACAGCGACATGGCGCAACCCGACGCTGCTGCCCGCCCTCACCTTTACCCGATAACCCCCTTGCAAGGAGATCCCCACCATGACCACCACCACCCCGAACGACATGGTCACCATCACGCTGCCGCGCCCCCAGGCGGTCGCACTCGCTCACCTGGCCGACGCCACAGCCACCCTCAAGCAGGCCCTGTCCGGCAACGCCGAGCAGACCACCCTGCCGGTCCCCGCCCTCGCTGCTCGCACCGTTCAAGACCGCGCCAGCGCGGCCGCCACGCGCGAGCGGATCCTGACGATGCTCAACCGGGCCGGAACCAGCGGGCTGCTCACCGCCGACATCGCCGCAAGCATCGGCAGCGTCGGACGCGCCACGTACGCGCTCGGCGTCCTCGAAGGCAACGGCCTCATCTACCGCGTTGGCGTCGGCCTGGCCACCTGGTATTCCAGCACCCACCGCCTGGCCCTCATCGCCGAACTGCTCAACCGGCTCCCCAACCACGACCTGACGATGCAGGAAGCCGGCGAGGTCCTCGGGCTGGGTGCCACCACCATCCGCACCCTTCTGGACAGCCGCAGGCTCTCCGCTCGCCGCGTCGGCAACACCACGATGCTGTACCACGATTCCGTGGCCGACTTCATCCGCCGCATAGGGAGCAACGAAGACGCATGACCGAACACCCGCCCGCCGGCGAACCCGCACCGAACCCCGGCAACAACGTACAGACCAGCGGCCCGGCCGAAGACACCAGCAAGCCGGCAGGCCGCCCCACCAAGCTCACCCCCGAAATAGCCGAGGCCCTGTGCGAAGCCCGCCAGAAGGGCCACAGCATCACCGGGGCGGCAGCCCTGTGCGGAGTGGGCAAATCCACCCTCATGCGCTGGCTCGCGGACGGAGAACCCGACGCCGCCCCGGGGGAGTTTCGGGACTTTCGGGACCGCTTTACGCGCGCGGGCGCGCGCGCGATTGGGTCGTTGATCAATGCGGCGTTCGAGGATGCGCTGGGTGGCGTGGTGGTGAAGACGGTGGAGCGGACGTTGCCGGATGGGTCGTCGGTGCGGGAGGAGCAGGTGACGCCGCCGAACGGGAAGGTGGCGTTGGAGATTGCGTCGCGGTTGGCGCCGGAGGATTGGCGGCAGGTGAAGGCGGTGGAGTTGACCGGTGCTGATGGTGGGCCGGTGGAGGTCGCTCATCAGGCGGGGATTGTGGAGGGTGTTGTTGCTCGGGTGGCGGCGGTGAAGGCGCGGAAGGCTGCCGAAGCTGCTGAAGTGGTCGAGGTTGTTGCCAGTGGCGATGACGGTGGGTGAGGTGCGACCTGCGGCGATGCTGCCATTTGCGTGACGGTGTGTGATCGTTTTGGTGGTGTTGATGGGTGCTTGTGTGTGGGGGAGGGGGGTTGGGTGGTTGCGCGTCGTCGGCGGCGGCCAGCGGGTGATGGCTGGCTGATGTGGTTGGGGCGTTGCTGGCGGGCCGCGCTCGCTGTGGTGGTGGGGGTGGCGTTGGGTGCGGCGTGGGCGGCGGCGGTGCACGCGGATGAGGTGATGACGCTGGTGTTCGTCGGTGTGGCCGGGTGCGCGGCGGTGTTGTGTCTGGCGTCGGCGGTGCTGGCGGCGGTGCGTAGGTGATGGCTGGGGAGCGGGTTAGCCCTGTGCGGAGTGCCGTGATCACAGTGGCGTGAGCGCCCCCCGGGGGTAGCCGTTTGGTCAAGCGGGCAACAGGGGCCGGATGTCCACGCTCGGGTCCAGGTCGGCGAGGTCGATCATCGCGCCGAAGTAGGCGGCGCAGGCGTTGTGGTGAGCCGCTCGGAGGGCGGCGATGGCGGGGCTGGCCTCGGCCTTGAGGTCGGCCAGGCCGAGTACGAAAGCGGTCTGCGCGCTGTCGGGGACGTCGAGCGCGTGGCGAAGGCGCTTGGCGGCGGCAAGGAGGTCGCGGCCGGTGATGCGGGCGGCGAGCCTGGCCTCCCAGAGGAGAAACTCTCGGGTGTAGGTGCCGTCGGGATTCGTGGCAGGCATCGGTCTCCTTGGTGCGTGGCGGGCCGGGGAGGGCGGCGGGTGTTGCCGCCCCCCTTTCTGCGTTGGGGTGTCAGCGGTGGGTGCGCTCGCAGTCGAGGGCGAGGTCGTACAGCCGGTCGACCTCGTTCTCTCCGAGGAGGTCGACCGCGTCGTCGGTGCCGTTGGTGAAGAGGGATTCGGCGTGGTCGCTGGCGGCTTGCTTGTCGAGCGCCTTCAGGGCGGGATCGATGAGGTAGCGGGCGGGGTAGTGCTCGCGGGCGTAGGCGCGGCCTTCGGTTTCCATCTTGGCCAGGTGGACGAGCGCGGCGCCCTTGTCGGCGTCGGGCATGTCGTCCCAGGTGGGTAGGGGGCTGGTGTCGGGCATGTGTTCTCCGGGTTGGTCAGGCTGTGGTGGGTGGGGTGACTTCGGTGAAGCCGCCGAAGGCGTGGACGATGCGGATGCCGGCGGAGTCGCGGCCGTGGATGTCGTAGAAGCCGCGGCAGACGGCCTGGCGGGCTGCGGGGGTGCCGCCGTACGGGAGCGTCTTGTGGCAGATGATCCACGAGTTGTTCGCGAGGGCTTCGGCGACCATGGCGTTGCGGCGGCTGGGTTCCAGGTGCATGAGGTTGCCCGGACGGAAGATGCAGGTGTTGCATTTGGACGCGCGACCGGGCGGAATTGCATCTGATGCAAGATCGGCGGGGATGTTCCTGCAGGAGCGGTTGTGAGCCTAGAAAGTAAAGTTCCTCGGATCAACCCGTTGTGACCAGCGGGTTCGCACTACCGTCTGCATCTGATGCAAGGAATCTGCACCTGAGGGACGGTGATGCGGTGCCTCGGAACCCTTCGGAGCCGATCGGTTCGGCTCGGCTGGAGCTCGTCGAGGGCGTCCATCTGCTGCATCCGGAGGATGCTGTCTTCGAGGCGATGCTGCGGGGCTGGGAGCGCCAGCAGCGGGGTGGGCGCAACCTTCAGGCCAAGACGATCAACGACCGGATCGGTCGCGTACGACAGTTCATGGCGTTCACCAACGAGTACCCGTGGACATGGACAGCCGGGCACATGGACGAGTGGATGACGACCTTGGTCTCCGAGGAGGACAAGGCCGAGTCGACCATCCGTAACTACCAGCAGGCCATCCGGCTGTTCTGCGACTTCTTGATCGACCCCAACTACAGCTGGGGTGAAGAGTGCGTCGGCCGGTTCGGAACACATCCGGTCCAGATCTGCCACGAGTTCAACACCGTCGCCCACCTGGTGGCCTACGAGGGCAAGGCCGGGCGGCGGCCCTTCACCCGCAAGGAACTGCAGCGCTTCTTCGACTACGCCGATGAGCAGGTCGATCGGGCGGTGAAGCTCAAGCGCAAGGGCGCGCTGGCCGCCTATCGAGACGCCACTTTGTTCAAGGTCATGTACGCCTGGGGATTACGGCGCACCGAGACGGCGCGGCTGGACATCGTCGACTTCCGCCGCAACGCGCACGCGCCGGAGCTCGGCGACTTCGGGTTGTTGCACGTTCGCTACGGCAAGCGCACCAGCGGGTCGCCATGGCGGCGGCGGACGATCCCGACCGTCATGCCCTGGGCGGTGCCCGTCGTCGAGGACTATCTGACCAATGTCCGCCCCAAGTTCGGCCTGGAGGAGCACCCCGCGGTCTGGGTGACCGAGCGCGGGGGCCGGTTGAGAGGCCGGGAGATCAACGATCGCTTCGCCGCCTATCGGGATGCGCTCAACCTGCCCGCGGACTTGGTGCCGCACTGTCTGCGGCATTCGTTCATCACACACCTCATCGAGGACGGCGCGGATGCCAAGTTCGTGCAGGCCTTGGCCGGCCACGAGTACGCGTCCAGCACCGCGATCTACACCTCGGTCAGCGAGGACTTCATGAACACCATGATGCGCAAGGCGCTCGACCGGGCCCTTGCCCTGGAGGACGATCATGACAGCTAAGCTCGACTACCGCTGGCGGCTGCGGCAGGTCATGGCCAGCCAGGAGATGTTCAGCACTGCGGCGCTGCGCCCGCTCCTGGCCGAACGCGGCATCGAGTTGTCCGGCAGCCAGGTCTATCGGCTGGTCACCGAGCGGCCCGAACGCCTCAGCCTCAAGGTGCTCATGGCGCTGCTCGACATCTTGGACTGCTCGATGGAGGACTTGATCGAGCCCATCGAGGCGGGCGCCGCAGCGCAACCGCGCAGGAAGGCGGCGGGCGCCGAGGCCGGAATCGGAGACCTGCGTCCCAAGCGGGCCAACATCGTCAGCTGACCGAGGCCGAACGCCATGCGCGAAAGTGATGCCCCGCCCACCCCGATCGCTCAAGCCCTGCACGAAGCGGTCGACGTCGTGATGCGGGTTGAACCAGATCTGGGCCGCACCGACATCGACCACGCCGTGCGCCGCGCGGCGAGCACCAGGGCGATGCAGCGCCGCCTGGCCCAGGCGGTCACCTCTCAGCCGGAACTGCTGACCTGCGGCCGCCCCGACGGGCCCATCGTCGTCGACAAGCTCATCCACCAGCTGCTCGCCGCCGGCGGCCGCCGGGTGGTCGCTCCGCTCTGTCCACGCTGCGGCAAGCCCACGCCCTTGGGAGCACGCGACGGGACCACCCGCATCTGCTATCCCTGCGACACCAAGCGCCGCCTGGAGGGAACCACCTGCGCGGAGTGCGGCCGCCCGGGCTTCCTCGGCCACCGCAACCGTCAAGGCGCGCTGGTCTGCCGAAGCTGCCGGCCACGTCTCGACGGCGACCCGGTGGACCTGGTCTGCGCGAACCTGAAGAACCACCCCTTGGGCCTGTCCGGCGAGGTGCTGCGCGAGGCCGTGATGAAGGTGTCCAAACAGCCCTACCACCTGCTGCAGCTGGCTTGGGAGCTGGAGGATCGGCCCAGCCTGCTGACCGGTGAGGCCGCGCACGGCTCACCCCGCCTCATCCGACTGATCGCCGAGCTGCTCATACGAGGGGCCGCGCGCGTCGTCATGCCGCCCTGTCCCCGCTGCGCCGGGGATCGCCCGCTGGCGCACAACAAGGACGGCCTGCGCATCTGCGCCGCCTGCTACAAAAGGGCGGCAGGTCCGCGGACATGCTCGGCCTGCGGGAAGCAGGACCGGCCCGCCGGCCGGGACGCGGCCGGCCAGCCGCTCTGTGACCGCTGTTGGCGGCAGGATCCGCTGCTGCAGGAGGAGTGCGTCCGCTGTCACGAGATGCGCTACGTCGCTCAGCGCACCCCGGAGGGTCCGCTCTGCAAGGCGTGTCACCGCCCGGGGATGGCGATCTGTGTCCTTTGCGGCAAGCTGCGGCCCTGCATCGCGGCATCGACGGGGATGCCGAGATGCCAGGCATGCAGCCAGAAGAAGTGGCCCTGCGTCCGCTGCGGAAAGACCCTCCACACCGTTGCCAGAACCCCTGAGGGGCGCCTCTGCAAGACCTGCTACGAACGGGACCCGATCTCCTTCAAGACCTGCTCGAGATGTGGTGCCGTCGAACGGCTGCACCACTTCGGGCTTTGTGCTTGCTGCGTGGTGGACGAGCGCACCCGTGACCTTCTGACCGGTCCTGACGGAACGCTCCGGCCCGAGCTCGAGCCTCTTCAGCAGGCTCTGGTCAACGCGCGTTCAGACGCGATGCTGGCCTGGCTGGACAAGTCGGCTGGCGCCACGATCCTGCGCGAGATCGCCGCCGGAACCTGCCCGCTGAGCCACGAAGCGCTGGAACAGCGGCTCTCCAGCCGGGCGGGCCTTCACCTGCGCGAGATCCTGGTCAAGGTCGGGCTCCTGCCCGCGCGTGATGAGCACCTCGCGGCGCTTGACAGGTGGATCAACGCCAAGCTGGAACATGCCCTCCCCGGGCGCAGGAAGATGCTCCGCACGTTCATGACCTGGAACCAGACCGGGCCGTTGCGACGACGGCTCGGCGGCCGCCCGGCGAACTACACCCAGGTCGTCGCCATCAGGTCCGTGCTCAACGCGACGCTCGCGCTGCTTGGATGGCTCGATGAGCAGGAGATCGCGCTGGACGCCTGCCGCCAGTCCGACATCGATCGCTGGCTTGCCGCAGGCAACAGCACGCGTCATCGAGCCCGCGCCTTCGTGCAGTGGGCCGTGAAGCACCAGCACGCGCACCGCATCGTGATTCCGGACTGGAAGAAGAGGACCCTGCGCGATCCCCTCGGGGCAGAGACCCGGTGGGCGCTGGCCCGTCAACTGCTCGGGGACGACACCATCCCGGTTCGGGAGCGCATCGCCGGGCTGTTCGTCCTGCTCTATGCTCAGCCGCTGACCACCGACCATCTCATCGTCCACGACCACGAGATTCACGTCCGCTTCGGGCAAGCTCCGCTCCTGTTGCCCGGCCCGCTCGCCGATCTCGTCCGCCGGCACCTCGGCACGCGCCGCAGCCACGTGGTGGTCGGGCGAGACGACACCTCGCCATGGCTCTTCCCCGGCGCCCACAGCGCCCGGCCGATCAGTCCCACTCACCTCGGCAAGCTCCTCCGCGACCTGGGCATCTACTCGGTCCCCGGCCGACAGGCTGCCCTGCTCGACCTCACCACCCAGATCCCCGCGGGCGTCCTGCAGCGGCTGCTCGGCCTCAGCGCGAAGACCGCCGAACGCTGGAGCTCCCGCACGGGCACCTCCTGGGCCGCCTACGCGGCAGAAGTTCAGCGGCGAGGAACCACGTGGTCCAGCGGCTGAGTGCCTATGAACATTCGCTCACGGCTCGTCACACCGTCACCGGCGGCGTCGACCACCTCCACTATGAGGCGGTCACGATGCTGCGCGGCCCGGGGCGCAGGGACCTCTTAGTCTCGGTGAAAGACAGCAAGCCGCGCTCGCCCAGGTGGTGGATGGCCGCATTGACCCTAGGGCCGGACCACCCGAAGGTCGCCCCGACTTCTTGCCAGGTGGGGCCGATCTTGCGTCGGGCGACAAACTTCGCGACGAACGCGACGACCTCGTCTTCCCGATCAGCGAGATCGTCAGGCACTTGAGATCCCTGAACCATGGCCTCCTGCTCGACGGCCTCCAGAGTGGGCAGCTCACCGCGGCTGACCACCGCCTGCCAGGCCAGTACTTCCCGGCGGGTGACGTGGCCGATGCGCTGAACCCACGGCGCTAGTCGATCGATCTGAAGCAGGGTCACCGGCTGCCCCAGAATGTCCAGCCAAGCCATCGCCACGGCCAGACGCGGCAGCTTGATCACGCGCTGGCCGCGGCCACGTCCAATCTGCATGACCTTGGCAGCCCACTCCTCCGGCTGGGCTTCCCCCGCGCGTCGCGCATATTCGGTCAGGCACGCTGTCCAAGCGGCCAACTTGTCGTCGATGGTCTCGGGAGTGGGCATGATCCCCTTGCGGACCAGGCACTCGACGGCCAAGGACTTCCAGGAACCGCCCGGACAACTGCCCGCGTGCTCAACCACGGCCGCCACCAGCTTCGGCGTCGGGTTGGTCACCCCCGCGCAACGCAACCAGTATCGGGCATATCGCCGTCGCTCAGCAGGAGATTCCGAGCGCCGCTGATCGTCCGAACGCAAGTTCATCATGAGCCTCACACCTATCGAACCGGGGCTGCTCCTTCACAGCGACACGCCGTCCATGGGCGCCCATCAGGGGACTGTGACACGGGCTTTCCGCATCTTTGGATAGCCGATCCTGCCAGTCACAGGCGGGGCTGGCCGGTCGCGGGGTCGATGATGCCAGCGGGGTCGTCGTCGATGTCGTCGGTGTGGGGCATGAGGGGTGGGTTCTCCGTCGAGGGCAAAGAGAGGGACGGCGGGGGCGGTGGCAGCCCCCGCCGTTGTTCGGCTGGTCAGGAGCGCGTGGGGCGAATCCTGCGGGTGAGGCGCAGGGTGACCGTGGCGAGTGCCTTGGCTCCTTCGACGAGGGCGGCGGTCAGCGCGAGAAGCAGGTAGCCGATCCAGTAGAGGACGTACGCGCCGAAGCCGAGGATGAACGCGCCGCAGAAGATCATGTAGAACCAGTGGCCGAATGTTTCGGGGGTCATGTCGTCGTCCCTTCCGATCCCCATCGCTTACAAAGAAAATAGTACAGGATAGTTAATTGAATGGGAAGTGGGTGGTGGTTGCGGGCGCGGTGTGGCGGTTGTCGCCGTTAATCTCCCATGACTTGCACCCCCAGCGGCACGGCTTGCCGCGGTCGGCCCGGCAGTACCGGCAGCTGAGCGGGTAGGCGATGACCGGCTCGGCGCCTGGGTTGTCGCGCAGCGCTTCCTCCTGGTAGCGCTCGTACGCCCCCTGGAGGATGGCGCCGGGGTGGACGCGGCCGCGCGCTAGCCGGTGGAGGAGGTCGGTGATGGTGTCGCGGGCGATCTCGTCGAGGTTGCCACCGTCGAGGCCGCGGTCTTCGGGGTCTCGGGCGATGACGGCGTATGCGGCGAGGGCGGTTTCGCCGCGCTGGCTGCGGTCGGTGTTGGTGGGGTTGTTCGGTGAGATGCGCACGATGGTCCTTGTGTGGCGGCGGGTGTGACGGCGTGGGCCGGGTTGTCGTCAGTTTCCGAAGCTGAAGTCGAACGCCTCGTGCTCCTCGTCGGTGAAGCGGTCGAAGTCGTCGCGCCAGCGGGCGTGCTTGGCGGTTTCGTCGGTGGCGCCGAGCTCGTCGAGGATGCGGGCGACGTCGTCGAGGGTGGCGGTGTCGTTGCTGGCGAGATCGGCGAACAGTTCCGGTAGCTGGGCCCAGGCCGTGAAGTTGCTGCTGGTCATTTCGAGATTGAGCGGCGGCCCCCAGCCGCCGGTGCGGTTGGTGAAGCGGAGGTGCCACAGCCGCCCTGTGGTGGCGTGGTGGGCGCTGATGATGAGCGCCTCGGTTCCGCCGTTGCGCTTGTGGGACGGGGCGCGATGGTAGGTGAGGGTGGCGTTGTCGGGCAGGGCGGGCATGCTGGTCGCTTTCGATGGGGGAGAGGTGGGCGGTTGCCGTCAGCTGCTGGTGGGGGTGCTGGCAAGGGCGGCCACCTGTTCGAGACGTTCGAGGGTGAGGCGGTGGCCGGTGTCGAGCCGGATGCCGTGCTTGCGGAGTGTTGCGGCGGCGGCGCTGCGCCGTGCGTTGTGGCCGGCTGTCTCGGCCGTCTCGATCCACTGGCGGCGGAAGGCTTCGCTGGCGCGGCCGTTGTCTCGCCGGAACGTCTGCCTGAACATGAGGTATTCGACGGTGAGGTGCTCGTCGCCGGCTTTGGTCACTTTCCCCGGCCAGCCGTCTTGCGGCTGCTCCATCCAGGCGCCGTCGGTGTCGAACACGCGGACGTCATCGCCGATTTTGAGGTTCTGCGTCGGCGTCGTGTCTTGGCGTGTCGCGGTTCTCCTTGAGCCTGCTGGGGGCTGGTTGGAAGGCGGCGCTGGGCGGCGGGTGCGTCGCCGCCCAGCGGGGTGCGCGCCGCGCGGGGCGCGGTGTCAGCCGTTCCAGGTGAAGGTGCCGACGAGCGCGGCCATCTGCTCGAGGTGCTCGTCCGTGAGGCGGTGTCCGAAGGCGAGGTTGATGCCGTGCCCGCGAAGGGTCGCGTGGATCTCGCCGTTGCGTACCCTGCGGGCGGCCTGCTCGGGCGTCTCGATCCGCTGGTGGCCGTACTTGTCGTTGACGGAGCCGTCTTCCCGCCGAAACACCTGCGTGTACCCGTCGTAATTGCCATATCTGACGGTGATCAGCTTTCTGCCGACCTTGACAACCTTGCCGACCCAGCCGTCCTTCGGCTGCCCCATCCGCGCGCCGTTGACGTCGATGACGCGCACTTCGTCGTCAACCTTGAGGCTCATCGTCGGCGTGTCGGGGGTGGCGTTCTTCGGCATGGTGCTTGATCTCCTTCAGGTGTTGAGCGGGTCGGCTTGTGCTGGTCGGGGTGAGGGCTGGGGCGGCGGGTGCGTCGCCGCCCCAGCGGGCGGGCTATCGGCTCTCGCGGCGCAGGATGAGGGCGGTCGCGGTGATGGTGGCGAAGGTGAAGAGGGCGGCTCCGATGACGTAGGCGGGGGTGGTGTAGAAGGTCACGGCGGCGTTCATCAGCAGGTCAAACATGGTTTCTCCTGGATTGACAGAGAAGGGATCGCATCCCCTTCTCTCTCTATAAATAGTACAGGATAGTTAATTTCATGTCGATTCTGCGTTGACGAGGGCGGGCGGGGTCAGCCGTCCTCGTCGGCGATGAGCCGGGCGAGGTCGCGCTTGCCGCGCCGCCGCTGGAGTCGGACCCACTTGCGCCGGTAGCGGCGGCCGGTGGGGGACCGGCTGAACATGGGGTCGTGGCCGGGGCAGCAGACCTCGTGGTCGCGCACGCGGCCGGCCATCGGCGCGTTGTTCAGGCTGCTGTTCACGGGTGTTCGCTCCTGTCTCTCTCGGTGGGTGCGATGTGACGGGCGCGGCAGGGCTTCCCCCGCCGCGCCCGCTCGATTACGTGGTGGCGGGGGCGGGGATGTTGCAGACCCGCGTGAGCAGGCCGAGCGTCGGCCGCGAGTGGAAGCCGTCCGTCACGCTCGGCCTGGCGAGCATCCACAAGATCAGCGCGTCCGCCTCGCCGGGGCTGATCGTGCCGCTGGAGGCGTCGGCGAGCCGCGCGGCGGCGGCGGCGTGGTCGGCGCGGCGCTCGCCGACGGCGGCGGCGTGCTCGGCGAGCAGTCGCATGCCGGGAAGTTGTGACCGCTTCTCGCCTACCTCGTTGCGGAGGTAGGCGGTCATGACGGTGACGGTGTCGCTCACGGTTTCTCTCCCTGGTCATCTGCGGGGATCGCGCCCCCCGTCTCCATGCAGAAAATAGTGCAGGATAGTTAGTTAAGTGTCGAGTTTGGAGTGGGTGCCCCGCCCCTATCGCGGGGCGGGGGTGGCGGGGTCAGGCGCGGCGGCGGTTGCGGTGGCTGGTGGGGTCGAGTGTGGCGGCTATGCCGAACAGCGCGGCGGCGGCGGCGAAGGTGAGCAGGACGACGGGGACGACTGCGCGGCTGAAGGTGGCGGCGGCCATGGCGGCGGTTCCGCCGTCGGTGCCGCCGCTGGTGGCGAGGTCGGGGAGATAGCGGGCGGCGGCGAGCGCGGCGAGCGCGAGGGTCAGGGAGATGAAGAACGAGCGGAAGGCCACGGTGGCCCCTTTCCTGGATCGGGGCGGGAGGATCGCACCCCTCCCGCCTGAGCACAAGAAAACAGTACAGGACTGTTAAAAACAGAGGCAAATCTACTCACCGACCCGCAAAGCCGCAGGCCAGACGGTACACCCGCGCCCGCATCAGACGCCGCGCGAGCGCGCCCAGCAACTGGCGCGAGCAGTCCGGCACCGCGCCGGGCGTCCGGCCGGGCACCGGGACCGGCCGGCGGCAGCTCGCCGGTGGGCGGCGCCCAGCTGGCGCCGGGGTCCTGGCCGTCCGCCCGGCTGCGCCAGCCGTGACCAGCGCAGCCCCCCAGCTCGCGAACCCTGCCGGTGCGCAACCGACCTCGAGGGCGCGCCCCGCGCAGCATGTCCGCCGCGCGGTGGGATGCGCGGGACGGCGGGCATGGCGGGCGCGTGCCGAGCGGGCGCGCCGCCACGGTGGCGGGGGCAGTGCGCGTCGCTGCGCGCTGTCCCTGCCGTCTCGGCTGCCCATCGGCGCGCCCTTGTGTACGAGCGACAGCGGGGCAGCCGAACCGCGCGGGGTCCCTCCCCCCGCGCCCCCGCTCGTCGCTGCCCTGTGGTCTGCCTCCGCATGGGCAACCTGAACGCCGCGCGACCCAACGACCGCGCCACCATGGCGGCGCTGTACGCGCCCGTGCGCGCCGCTGCCGCGCCCGTTCATGATCACCCTGCGCCCGCGCGGTGCCCGCTTCACAGACGCGTACAGCGCGCCCGACGCACCAGCGGCGGCCGACACGGCAAAGCCGCGAGCCTCGCCCGTGATGTCAGGCGCGAGGCTCGCGGCGGGAGGCAACAGGATGCCCCCGCGCCTGCGTGGGTGCGGGGGCTTGGGGTGGGTGCCCCCGCCCTGTGGGGCGGGGGCGGGGCGGGTTAGAGGGTTGCGGTGGGGGCGTCCTCGTCGCGGTCCTCCTTCTTGGTCTCCTTGTTCTTGTCCTCCTTGTTGTCCTGCTTGGTCTTGTGGTTGCGGTAGTGGGTGGCTGCTTTCTGGGCGATGAGGAGGAGGAGCGCGCCCGCCATGGTGTAGGCGATGAGGTTAAGGGCGTTGAGGGGGGCGGGGGTGGTGGCCATGGCGGCGGGGTCGAGGGCGGGGGCGGGGGCGGGGGCGGTGGTTTCTGGTGCGGCGACGACGACGGCGGGCGGCATGGTCGCGGTGTTGTCGCTGGTGGCGGGGGTGTTGTTGACGGCGGGGGCGTAGCCGTACGGGTTGGGGTTGGTGGTGGTGGTGGTCTCGGTGACGGTGGGGGCGGGCTTGGCGCTCGCCTTCGTGGTCGCCTTCGTGGTCGCCTTCGGCTTGGGGGTGGCGGTGACGGTGCGGGTGGTCGTCGGGGTTGCGGTCGGGGTGGCGGTGACGGTGGCGGTGGGGGTGCTGGTCGGGGTCGCGGTGGTGGTGACGGTCGCGGTGGGGTTGGGGGTGGGGTTGGCCGTCGCGTTCGGGGTGGCGGTGACGGTGGCGGTGTCGAGTTTCGCGCCGTCGCTGGTCAGGCGGACGGTGTAGGTGCCCGCCTGCTCGGCGGTGAAGGAGACGGCGAACGTTACCCCGCTGCACAGGGGGTCGGCGGGGCTGGTGCCGAGCGGGGCGCTGTCGCCGTTGGGGGCGATGGCGGAGATTTCGGCGGTGCAGGTGCCGACGGTGACGGCTACGGCTTCGACGGTGCCGCCCTGCTTGAGGGTGGCGGTGTTGAGGGTGAGGGTGCCGCTCGGCGTGGTCGCGGCGGCGGCGGTGGTGGCCGTGATCGCGAGCGCGAGGGTCAAGGTGACCAGCAGCGCGAGGAGCGCGGCGGCGGTGGTGCGGAAAGCCTTCACAGTGTGGCCCTTCCTGGATCTGGCGGGAGGATCGCACCCCTCCCGTTCGGACACATCAAACAGTACAGGAATGTTAATTGAAGAGGCAAATCCACACACGAGCAGGGGAAACGCCACACGCCCGCCCCGCCCGCGCCCCCACGCCGCTCATGCGTCCGCGTCCGCACCTGGCGAGTGCCGGGCGGTCGCCGCCCAGCTCGCCGCTCGGCATCTCTCCCCCTTCCCCCACGCGCGCTCGCGCGAAGGGAGCAGTCTCATCCCCTACAGAGGGCCCGCCGGGATAGGGGGTCCGACTTACGTCCACAGCCCGCCCGGCCAGGCCCGGCGTTGCGGCCGCACGCACCGGCCGGTACCGTCCACGCCCGTAGGGCACACAAGACTGGCCACTGAAGCGTCCCGGTCGAACAGGGCCTGCGCCGTTCCAGCGGCCAGCCCGAACGCGAAAGGCCTCCGGCGGATTTCCTGCCGCCGGCCTTTCGCTGTCACCAGGCCGGATCAGCCCGGCGCGACCAGCTCGCCCGCGGCCGGGGAACCGCCGGTACGAACGCGGCCCCGAGCGCGTGCACATGCGCTCTGATCGCCCGCTCGGCGCTGGCGCGCAGCTCGTTCGCGTCCTCGTGAACGTCCGGTTCGAGGATGACGGCGGGCAGCAGCGTCACCAGCAGCCACCGGCTCCTGCCGGGCGCTATCGCGAACAGCTTGACGCCGTTCACCCGGCCCTCCCAGATGTCGTACTTGCCGGGCGTCCACACGATGCGCTCGACGTCCTCAGACTCCGGCGCCGCACCTTCGGCGGTCATGGTCATGAACGGTTCGCTCCTTGTCAGATCGTGGTCATTCGTGAGGGCCGGAGATTCGGCCTGGCTTCGGGGAAGCATTGCTGGCTCCGTTTGGTGGGCCAAGACTCACTCCCGATCAAGTCCGCCAAAACCAGCACAGGTGGGGCCAGAAGACTCTCCCGGCCGGGTCCAACTCTCGTTCCTGAAATCACTCCGGCCAGAACAGGCGGTGGCACATGCAGTCGCACCGGTAGGTGTCGAACGGCGGAGTGAACCCGCTGCAGGTGTCATGGCTGCCGGACCGGCAGCCGTACCCGCGCTCCTCCCGATGCCGGAGCTCGCACACGAGCTCATGGCAGAGGTGGCACAGGAGTCGTCGACAGCCGTGACCGCACTCCACCGCGCCGGCGTCCAGCCCGAGGCGGCTGATGTCCGGCTCGGCCTGTTCGCCCGGCACGCGGGCAGAACGGACAGGCACCAAGGTTCCCTTCGAACGAACGAAGCCCGGCGGGCACCGCCACGAGCACGGCGCCCGCCGGGCGGGTTACATGACGGTCGCGGGCAGTCCCTGCACCTCGTCCGGCGGCGGGTTCTGCTCGACGTAGACGGCAACGACGGCGCCCGGGTAGCGGTCGGACAGCTCCGCCTCGCGCGCCCAGGCGTACACGGTCGCAAGGGAGTGGAAGGCGTTCGGGTCGTACCACTCCAGCAGGACGCGGACGCGCTGCCCAGTAGGTGGCGGGTGGGTCACTGGTCTTCCTCCCAGGTCGGCCCGTGCGAGTCCCACGCTGCGCATGGGGCAGCTCGCGGGCGGGAAGTCAGCACGAGAGACCGACGTTCCACAGCGGACCGGCCGGGGCGTCGAGGATGCCGCCGAGCCGGTTGAACGGGTTGCCGGCGTGGCCGAGTTGCCAGTCGCCGAGGGCGACGAAGCGGCGCACCACCGGCCAGACGTCGCCGAGACGGCGCGGGCCGCCGGTGTTGTGCAGAGGCCGCGGACCGGCCAGCCGGTAGCCGCGCTCGCCGGCGTCCCAGAGGGCGAAGTTCAGGTGCACGCGGCCGTTGTCCTCGTTCCACACCAGTTCGTACTGGTCGGCGGTGTCGCCGTGTGTCCCCGGATCAGTCCAGGTGAACAGCGCGTCGCCGCTGGTTTGCTCGAACTCCACATCGACGGTGGGGATGGCTGCGGCAACTTGCATGCGTTCCTCCTGTGGATGGGCCGACACGAGAACATCCCTCGTGTCACGAGAAAATCATATAGGACAGTTAATAGCGTGCCAAAGGGGGCGGGCTGCGGCTACGCCAGGGCGCCCGAAATAGCCGCGAAGATCGTAAACGCGCACGTCGCCCCAGCATGTGGTCGTGATGCCAACGGACGGGGCCGGCCTGGCCCCCAGGACTGCACAGGTCTTCCGTCTCTTCTACGAAGATCCCAACCGGGCCCGCTACGGCTACGACCTCATGAAGGTCACCGGCATGAAGAGCGGCACCATGTACCCGATCCTCGCTTTCCTCGAAAGCCAGGGCTGGATCGACGGACACCTCGAAGACATCGACCCGGTCAAAGCTGGCCGGCCACGCCGCCGCGGCTTCGTCCTCACGCCCGAGGGCTACCTTCAGGCACGCGACCGATTCCAGGTGCGCACCGACGCCTGCCCGCCGCAGGCCCCCTCCACCCGGCCCAGCCACGGCGGCCGCGCGTGATCAACGAGCTTCTCCTGACCGGCTTCGTTTACCTGCTCGGCGCCGTCACGTTCGCCGTCGTCGCCGTCTTCACCGTCGTGTGCACCACCTGCAGCGACCTCATCAAGCAGGAGGCGGCCACCCGCCTCGAACGCCTTCCCCTGTGGCTGCTGCACCGCATGGCCCGCGACCTCCCCGACTACACCCGCCAGCGAATCCTCGACGAGCAGTTGATCCCGGACCTGCTGTACGAGCTGCGCAGCACCGAGGGGCTGCCCCTCACCCGGCTCGTCCGCGGCACCATGTTCGCCGTCCATCTGTCGGGCGGGCCCGCCGTCGCCGTCGGCAAGATGCTCAAGCGTTCGCCGGCACCTGCGCTGGCCACCACCAACAACGAACCCGCGCCGGCCTCGGCCGACCTCACGCCCAGCCCCGTGCTTCCCGGCAGGACGTACCCTGGTCAGCAGTCCGTCTACATGAGTCACCACACGCCGGACGCCAGGTGCGGATGCCTGCCGTGCAAGGTGGGGTCCACCCTCATCTCTGCGCTTCTCGGAAAGTACGACGCCCGAGCGCGATGCCCGCTGTGCCTCGTAGATGCCACACCGCCGCTGGACACGGATGGCAGGCCAGCCCCTGTCGTCATTGCTGTGCAGGTAGCCACGCACAAGAGGCACAACGCGACCTTGAGCGTGACTCGCCGCCGGTCGGAGCGCGAACTGCTGCGCCGGAGCGGCGTGGGCGCTGTTGCTGGACTTCCGCAAGCTTGGTACCACGGGCCAAAGCTTTGCACGATGGCCGAGGTCACCCCCGAATGGGACGACATGACCCCTGAGGAGTGGAAACTCCTCGCGCGGGAGCACGTCTTCGTCGCCTACGCGACCTGCCCCGTCTGCCGCCGCCCGGCCTGATCAGATCAAACGCGCGATGGGCCGCCGACCATTGCCGTCGACGGCCCATCGCGCTGCCTGCCTACGCGCCGCGGGGAAGCCAGCCGGTCGGCCACGGGTGATCGCCGATCCCCATGATGGCCATGACCTTTCGTGCGAACAGCTCGGCCCCGCGAGCGCGTGCCGTATCCCTCGCCGCACGCGCGGGCCCGCCACTTGAGCGCTGGGCCATGGTGGCGCGCAAGTGCACGTCGTTCGCGTGCCCGTTCGTCTCCTGCAGCGCCGCTTCGAACACGTCCTTGCTGGCCCGGGCCGCGTCCAGAACCCGGTGCGCGTGCATGGCGGTGTACTGCCGGACGGCGATCTTCGCCCAGCCGCGGACTACGCGATCGGCCATCGCCACGCCGCGGGCCGACGTCACCAGGGCGACCATGTCCGCATCGGCGGCGTCGCCGTCGTCGAGGAACGCGTTCATCGCGGCGGCCAGCTCCACTTCGATGCGCGCGGACCGCTCCATGCCGCCGAGCCGGATCGTCACGCCGGACAGACGCACCAGCAGATCGCGC
The DNA here is from genome assembly GCF_040638335.1 of Nonomuraea sp. NPDC026600. NCBI lineage: Bacteria > Bacillati > Actinomycetota > Actinomycetes > Streptosporangiales > Streptosporangiaceae > Nonomuraea > Nonomuraea sp. NPDC026600. The sequence continues at coordinate 8,622 of NZ_JBEZYD010000018.1, read as the reverse complement.
AGCGCCTCCATGGCGGCGTCGCGGTCCGCGTCGTCCAGCACGGACGCCGCGGCGTCCAACGAGCGGATGGCCTCCCTCAGCTGTTCCGCAGTCATGCCGTCGGCGTCGGCGTCGGCGCGCTGGTGAATGGCGGCGATCGCCTCCGCCACCCGCGGGCGTTCGGCGTCGACTTCCCTTCTCATGTACGACCACGCCTCGGGCGTGTCCAGGTTGAACCGGCGCGGCTTGCGCGCCCCGACGGGCAGCGCTCGGCGGGTCAGCGGGCCCGGCGGGCGGCGAGATCGGCCAGTGGGCATGTCGGTGATCCTTCCTCGAGGAGATCGGGGGAGAGAGGAACGGGGTCGGCGGTGCCGCAAGCGGCGGCGGGCGAGGCCGCCCCCGCTTGCGGACGGGGGGCGGCCGACGCGGGGGAGGTCAGGCGACGTTGTAGAAGCGGTGCGGAGCAATACGCGTCGGCGGCTTCGGATACCGCCACGGGCAGGACAGGTCCTCCATCGCGAAGATCTGCCACACCGCGACCTCTGCCTTCGCCCACCGCCGCATCGCGAAGCGGTCGCGATCCTCCAGCGCCTCGCCGACGACGCGAATGACAACGCGGGCGGCGGCGGCCTCGCAGGGCTCCCCCTCGTCCGCGACCGTTTCGGCGGCGACGATCAGGTCGCACAACTGCCGCGTCGGCACCAGATGCGCACGCGACGGCTGGACGGTCGTGGCGGCCAGGCGCTGCCGCGCCACGGGCAGGTCGACCATGTGGGCGTAGATGTCGTACACAGCGAACTCCAAGAACGTCGGGTCACACGATGTCGGGGGCTACTGGGCGGCGGCGCGGGCGCGCCGCTCCGCCCAACGGGCGGCCGCCCACGAGCGGATCTGGTCGAGGCTGCGCGGCTCCCACGTGTGATAGCCGCGCTCGGGCGACCACCTGGAGAAATGGGGCCAGTCGCCGCGCCGCACGCCGTGCTTCTGAGCGCCGCACCAGCGGCATCCGCCAGGCGGCGGAAACGGCGTGATAGCGGCCGGAAGGCGGCTGTCGATCATGGAGGCTCCTTGGGAGGCATCGCAAGAGAATCCCTCTTGCTCACAAGAAAACAGTACAGGAAAGTTAATTAATGATGCAAGGAGAAGAGGGGCGAACGCTCATACAACCCGGCCGTCCGGGCGGTGACGGCAAAGCAGAGGGGGTGCTGCAGGTGGGACTCCCGCCTGCAGCACCCCCTCTCGCCTGCGTCAGTTCTGCCCGGGGATGTGCCGCTGCTCCCAGTCGTCATCCCTTACGACCGCCTCATCGATCGCTCGCAGTACGGCGCTTGCGCGCTCCGACGGGCGTGGCCTCCATGTCCTCACCTGTTGCGCCTTCACCCGCGGCGCGCGCCGTACCGGAAATGGCGCCGGCATGGGCGCGGCCCGGGCGCGGAGGCGCTCGTTGGCCGCGTTCAGCGCCATCACGCCGGCGTCGGCCGGTTTGGGCAGGTCGGCGAACAGATGGGCGTTGCCCACCCGCCTCACATACCCCTGCGAGACCAGCTCGCCGAGCGCGGCCACCAGCGCCTCCTCCTTCACGGAGACAAGGTCGGCCAGCAGCTGGATCCACTCCTTGTTCATCAACGGGCTCCAATCAAAGTCAATCACCCAGCCGCGTGCACATGCTCCACGTTGGCGATGCCTGCTCCGGCGTGATCCCCAGCGCGTGCAAGGCGGCCTGCAGCAGCTCGTCCCACTGCCCGTCTTGCGGCGCCCGCGCCATCCACGCCGCATCGAGGGCGATCGGGTCGAGGTCCCATTCGTGCCGGAGCACGTACGTGGCCACGAACGCGGACAACCCGGCTGGTGCGCCGTACGTGCCGAACTCGACGCCGTACCGGCGGCGCACGAACGCTTTCGAGTCCGGAACCGGCGCGGCCTGGTCGGCGAGCTCGGCAAGGCGGGCCTCGGCCTGGCAGGCGAATGAGTTGTCGTCGACGTCGTCCTCCGGCACGATCTCGACGCCGTCGCGCAGCCAGCGCGGCGCGGGAGCGGTGAAGCGCCAGCGGTGAGGGTCGCCCAGGTGGATGCCGTAATACATGACGGATCGGGCCATCGTTGCGTTCATACCTTCGTTCGTGGCTTTGCGAGGGGCGGCCCGCCCCGCACGTTGGTGGTAGCGGGCCATGGGCGGGCGTGGACGGTCAGCCCGGCATGTAGGCGTGCAGGACCCACGACGGCAGCGCCTGCGTCGGCGTGATCTGGAGGGCGTCGAGGACAACGCGCAGCTTGTCGTCCCACCGTTCGGTTTCCGGCCGCATGACCATCCCCTTTGCGCTTACCAGCCAGGGCTTGTGGTCGCCGGTTATCTCGACCACGTGGGTTGCGAGGTAGTACGTGCGGTCGGAGTAGTAGTCGTAGTAGGTGAGGCTGACGCCGTAGTGCTCGCGCAGGACGGCGTCAGGGTCGGTGTTCGCGTACTCGGGTGGGGCCAGGGCGACGAGGCGCGCCTTCGCCTGGGTGATGAAGTCAGCCGCGTCTCCGTCGTCGTCGTCACCGTCGTCGTCTTCGGGGATGTCCGGGCGTTCGCGCTCATCGGCGGACTCGTCGCCGGTGCGCATCCATGGCAAGACGAGGTCGCCGTACTCGCCGGCCTCCTCGAGCGCCCATGCGATGCCGTCACTGAGGTTGAAGCCGTAGTAGAGGATGGCGTGCGGATGGTGGGACACAGCGCGGGGGAGCCTTTCGGGTCGTTCTCGGAGGGGTGATGTGCCGGGGCGGGTGCGTCGCTGCCTGCCCCCGGGCCGGTCAGGTGACCAGCCGGTCGGTGAACCGCAGGAAGTCACGCCGCGCCTGGTCGCGCACGCGCGAGAGCCCGTCGGCCAGGCCGGACGCGACGTTGTCGTGGCCGGCCAGGACGTTGCGCAGCTGCTTCGCGCGAACTTCGCGCATGGCCGCCACCAGGTCGCCGTCCCGCCCCTTGCTCATCTCGGCGACGTCCGCCCAGATCATGTGCCTGGCCTGCGCGACCAGCGCGTTCTTGAGAAGCACGTAGTCGAGTAGCACGCCGTCGTCGAGCGCTTCGGCCATCTGCCCGCGCGTGATGCGGAAGTGCTTGCCCGCACGTTCGATCTCGCGAGCGGCGGCGGCGGCGGCCGCAGCCGGGGTTATAGGGGAAATCTGCTCGGTCATGGGGGTGCCTCCGGGAGGGCTCGAAACGGGGGAGCGGTGCGAGACGGCGGGTGCGTCGCCGCCTCGCACCGCTCAGGGGGAGGGCTAGTTGAAGGCGGCCTTCAGGGCGTCCGCGACGATCCGCGCGATCTCCTCGCCCTCCTTCAGAAGGGCCTCGTCCGTCTGAAGGGCGATGCCGCGCAGCAGCGGCGCGATCATGTGCGGGCTGACGCGCAGGTAGGAGTCGAGCGCGGTGTCCGCCAGAAGCTTGCGCTGCGTCTCCAGCGGCAGTGGGGCGAGCGCCTGAATGGCGTCGGTCATCAGCGCCCTGCCCGTGCCCGCGCCCCATTCCGTCACGGAGCCGTACGCGGTGCTGCTCATGATGCGTTCCCTTCAACGTCTTCCCGGTCTGACAAGTAAAAAGGTGCAGGATGGTTATTTGGATCGCAAGTGCGGGGTCCAGGGGCAGGTGGGCGCTCACCGCGCCCGGCTCGTTGAAGCTGGACGTATGACGGGCCTGCCTTCACCTGTGGCTCCTCCGCGTGCGCCCGAACTCGCGACCCAAGTCATCAGCCGGCCGCTACAGGTCGGTCCACCGCATCGGCAGCGCCTCCAGCTCCAGCGCCGCCATCACCGCCTGGCAGAACGCCAGCGCACCCTTCGCTCGCGCGGCCTCCCGCGCGATGACGCCGCGCTGCTGCCCGTCGGCGTACACCAGGTGAACCAGCGCCTTGGCCGCTGGCCGCAGCTGCGCCCGGGCCGCCGCGGCGATGTCGGCGCCGTGCTCGACGTGCGCGGTCGCGACACGGGCCGCCCACGCTCCGGCGAGCTGCCGGGGCAGCAACTGCTCCAGCTCCCGCATGAGGTCCTCGGCCATGGCGAAGCCCTGCTTGAGAATGGCCCTCATGTGCCGGTCGGCGCCCTCGCCGTCGTCCAGCAGCGCGTTCAGGCGCTCGGCCAGCCGCTGCTCTCGCGCGGCGGCTTCCTGTAAGGCGGCGAGCGTCTCCGGGATGTCCGTACGGTCGGCGACCATCGCGCGATAGGCCGCCACGACCGTCTCCCGGTCAGGGACATCCGCGGGATGGCCCTCGTGGGCGAGCATGGCCGCCAGCGTCGCCGTCTCATACAGCGCCGCGGTGGCGTCTGCCTGGGCGTGAACGGAGGCAAGGCCGGCCAGCAGCGTCTCCTCGTGCTCGGCGAGCGTACGCGCGGCCTTGGACCAGCGGGGGGCGTCGTCCAGAGGGAAGCGCCAGTCCGTCGGAGCCGACGGGGTGCACTGCTGGTCAGTGAACAGGAGCGGGACGGCCATGATGATGTCCTTTCGAGAACGGAGGAATGAAGCGGGCGGAGTGTCCGCCGGTGTTGCGGGCCATCTCGGGGAGCGACGCGGCGGTCATGACCCGCTGGTCCCGCGGCCGCCGAAGCCGCCGCGCTGGATGAGGGTGCCGGACTTGGTGATGACGCGAACGCTGGTCGGGGGCCGGTTGATGGTGCCGCCGCGGGCATAGCCGCCGGTCGCGCTGCCGCCGTAGTAGTAGTGGTAGGCGCCGTGGGAGCCGCAGTAGTTGTCCTGGACGACCTGGTAGGAGCCGTCGGCCGCAGGGCTGGCCGCGACGCAGACCGCGGTGACCTCTTCGACGTGGTCGCAGTCCGTCGAGTAGCCGTAGGCGATGAGTGCGGCGACGGACATCAAGCCGAGGGTCACCACGAGGGAGTCGGTTCTCTTGCGGCGGCGTTCCAGTTGCCTGCGCTGCTCGAGGTAGCTCACGGGTTCCCTTCCAGGTGGGGTTGCGATAGCCGGATGGCTGTGCGGCTCCCGCAACCGGGGGTGGATTCAGGTGCAGCCGGCCGGGCTGCTCGGCAGTTCGAGCGGGCGGGCGTCAGGCGACGTGTTCTATGTGCGCCCAGATCACGTCGTCCTTCGACTCAGGCTCGAATACGCGCTCGGCGCCGTGGTAGGTGACCTTGTATGCACCGGCCGGCACGTTTACGACGGTGTCGGACCAGTCGAGCGTGGACGGGTCGCCGCCGCGCGAACGCCAGTCGTCGAAGTCCGCCATGCAAAACGCCCACAACTCCGTGCAGATGTTTGCCAGGTCGGCGCTGTCCGGGAACCGCGGGTGGTCGTCTTCGGTGTAGGCCGGGGTGGCGATGACGTACGTGCCGTCGCCGGTCGGGTACAGGCCCAGGTGACAGTTGAGAGCGGGTCCGTACGCGCAGCCGAGTTCCGCCATCGCCTTGACCGCCTGGCTCTTGCCGAGGGCGGTGTTCAGGCTGGCCATGCCGGTGTCGTCATACTTGTACACGCCGCGAAGGTCATCGGCGATGAGGAGCTTGCCGGACGGGACCTGCAGCGTGATCGTCATGGTGACCCCATCGGGGAAGGGGCACGGGTCCTGCACGTGGACGGCGTCCGCGGCGATCCGGTACTCGGGTCGGCGGGCGCAGACGGCGCAGGAAAAGTAGGTGCTGATGACGAAAGGGGTGATGTCCCCGTCGACGAACACCTCGATCTCGTCTTTGCCGGATGGTAGGAGCAGATGGCCGTTGGCCTTCAGGGGCAGCGTCTCGATGCTCATGCGGTGTCCTTCGGAAAGCGGGGGCGGGTTGCCCAGGTGCGGGCGTTCAGCGGGCGAGAGAGCGCCAACCGGCGAGGCATCCGGCGATGGCGCCGGCGAACTTCTCGTATCGGCCCGGCTTCTCGGTCAGCGTGATCTTGCAGATGGGCGAGGTCAGGCAGAAGCGCAGCTCGGAGGTGTAACCGGGGCGTCCCAGCCGGAAGAACGCCACGGCCCTCCAGTTCGGGGAGGGCATCTGCACGGTGACGTAGACACCGCCAGTCTCGCGTTCGACGGACAGGCCGACCTCTTCGAGCGCGGCGGCGATCGCGGTCTGTGCCTCCTGGCAGATGTCGGCGATCGCGGCGGGCACGGCGAGCACGACGCCGGGCGGCGGCGGGCTGGGCACGTAGAAGGCGGGCTTGGCAGGCGAGGCTGACGTCACAGCGAGGTCCTTCGAGCGAGGGCGGCGAACGGTTGCGGTGCTGGGGAAGAGGTGGCGGCACGGACGCCGTGCCGCCACCGTCAGTTACGGGCGGGCGATCTCGACCAGGTGGCGCAGCGTCTCGGGGCTGCTGTAGCGGCGTACACCGGTGTTGCCTTCAAGTTCCGCGCCCGACACGGCGTCGACGAGAAGGTCGATCGTTTCCCGGAAAGTCGGCGTCCATGTGGGCGTCGTCAGCGCCTTCTGCAGCCGCTCGGCGTGGGCGAGTCGGTCGGGGATGGTGGATTGGAGACAGCGCGTCGCAGCCTCTTCGAGGAGCGCGATGCCGTGGCTGGTGGCGGCGGTGTGGCCCTGGAAGGTGAGAGGCGCGTACATGGCGGGGGCTCCTGACGAACGGCAAGCGGGGAACTCTTCGATACATAGAAAATAGTACAGGATGATTAATAAAAGGTGAGTTTGCGGTGGGCGGAGCGGCGTTCGTGCGGCTGCCCCGCCCAGGCTGTTGCGCGTCGGTGCGTCACAGGCCCATATCGGCGTCGCTGTGGACGTTGCCGAAGCCGTCCACGGCCCCGCCGACGTCCCGCATATTCATGTCGTGGGCGTACTCGTCGAAGGCGTCGCCGAACTCGTCGTCGAAGTCGTCGTCGTGAGGGTGCTGGCCGCCGATGAAGGGCATGGTTACCGCTCCTGAGGGGTGCCGATAAATGGGGGATGGGTCGGGCGCGAACCGCCGCTCCCTGACTACAAGAAAATCATACAGGATGGTTAATAAGAAGGCGAGTCGCAGTCCGGCGTGACGCCGCCCCCGGCGCGAGCGGCCAGGGCCAGCAACGTCTCGTCGGCCAGCGCCAACACCTCCATGACGACGAACCGGCCCAGATGATCCACGCCGGGCCCGCCGACCGGCCGAAGCCGGACGGCCAGCCCGGCCGCCTCCAGCCGCGCGGCCGCCGCCACGGCGAGCCGCTCGTCCCGGAACTGCCCAGTGCGGGCCGCCACCCAGCTCGTCACCGCCGTGTTCGCGCTGCCGTGCGCTTCGTAGATCACGTAGGCGGGCCCGGCGTGCGGCGCCGACGCGCCGGGCTGCCACGCGTGCTCACCGGCGGCGAGCTGGAGCCCGTACACGGCGACCACGCTGCGGCGTTCCCGGACCGTCCCCGCGGCGCAGGGGTGGGCGCGCAGACGCTCCCTGATGTGCTGCTCTGTCAGCATGGGCTTCCTCCTGGTCGTCATGGCGCTACCAGCTGCCGATGCGCGGCAGCGGGCATGAAATCGTCACGTATCGTTACCGATCGGATAGACGATGAAATAACTATCATGTACTATTTAAAGAAGCGCAAGGGGAAGCTTGTGCAGCCCCTGAAAGGACGAGGTCCCATGCATGCCGCCCCAGCTCCGAGCGCGCCGGCAGTTGCCAGCCGCCTGCTGGCGGCCACCGCGAAACTCCCGACAGCCTTCATGCCCTACCGCGACCCCGCCTGCCCGACATGCGGTACCGCCGACCCTGGCCTGCTCGACGGCGGAACCTTCATCGAGGACCCCCCGTACACGTCCTGCTGCGGCGACAACCCGGTCGCCTTCACCTGCCGTACCTACGGCGTGCACGTCTACGTCGCGCCCGACGGCTCCGAGCCCGAGCAGTGCCCGCACTGCGACACGATGTGCCCATGACCTCCAGCGACGCCATGCCGGCGGCGCCCGCGACCGTGACACTCGATGCCACCGCCCTGCAGCCCGGCCACCTGCTCGATCTCGACAACGTCTACGTGCAGGTGCTCGACGTGCAGCGCAGGCGAGGCAAGCCCATCAGCGCCCAATGGGTGGTGCTCACCGGCAGAAACGAACCCGCCGGGCCGCCCTGCATCGGCCGCCTCGCCATCGGCTACAACCTCACCCTGCAGGCGATCCGCCGCGCAGACTGGCGCGCCTTCACCGGCCAGCGCGGCCCACTCATCTGAGCGAAACCCTCGGCCCACCGAGATCGACATAAAAATAACTATCCTGTACTATGAAAAGTGTAAGCAAGGGGGAGCGATCCCCTTGCAAACCCCGCATCGCCTCACTCCAGGAGCACGCGCTTGACCACCAACGTCCACGAAATGACCCGCCAGGACATGGCCGCCGTCAACGAACTCGTCCGCGACCTGGCCGTTGAAGCGCTCAACGACCACCACGGCACCTCACAGGCCGGACTGCACCTGCACACCGCCCGACCCCACGACAACCCCGAGATCCTCACCGCCGTGATCGTCCACCCCGACGGCCGCAAGTCCACCGCCATGTTCACCGTGGAGTTCGTCGACTGGGACGCCGCGCTGTAAGCCCCGCCGCGGGGGGGGGGGGGGGCGCCCCCCCCCCCCCCCCCCCCCGCAACCCCCCCCCCCCCCCCCCCCCCCCCCCCCCCCCCCCCCCCCCCCCCCCCCCCCCCCCCACCCCCCCCCCCCCCCCCCCCCCCCCCCCCCCCCCCCACCACCCACGAAGAGAAAA